>CAMUAL010000021.1 GCA_947086925.1 uncultured Clostridia bacterium | reverse complement strand
CTAATTAATCCGTATTGCTAAGACCTCTCCGCTACGGTCGAGGTGACGGTGTTTGTTACGGTCGAGGTGACAATGTGCGGTTGTAATTACGGTCGAGGTGACAACCGTTCTTCCCATATTGCGAAAAACATTTTTTGCACACTCGAATAAGTTACGTCATATATAATTTCGCCGGTGTCGGGGTTTTCTTCGCCTCCCGAAATTTCTCCGTCGTTCACTTTGTCGCCGTAACTGCCGTTGCCGTTGTCGGCACCGTTGCTCTTTAAAAATATGTCGTTCATAAAATTGCCTATTTTTTCGAACACTCGGTTTATAAAACCCGCAAATCCCGGTTGTTTGGATTTTTCCGCCCAAAAGTTGTATGAGTTTTCTTCTTCGGTAAATATTGCGGGATTCATACCGTTCAGAATTTCGGCGTAATCGGTTTTTATGCTTGTATTGGCGTTTACTGCGGGCAAAAGAGCGTAAAAGCATGCAAAGTATCCGCAGTAGCGCAGGTAATCGTCGTCGGACGACAGCAAGACGTAGTAGGCAACGAAGTTTGCTTCGCCTTCGCGCATCACTCCTTTTGCGTGCGCCATTTCATGCGCCATGGTTTGCGGAATATCGCTTTTTGGCATGTCTTTGTTTACGGTGGGTTCGCCGAGCGGCACAAAGGTTATGCCGGAAAGATTGTTAAGGGTGAGATACCAACTGTTTACGAGTCCTTTTGCTTTGGGTGTGTAGGAATAATAGTAATCGCCGCCGAGCCGCTTGTATTCCTCTTGCAGTTTTTTACTGAGTTCGCCAATCGTGTACGGCGGAATTACGTTGCCGCGTTCGTCGCGCTCGAATTTAGAAGCAAGAGCGGAGTAATCGTCGGCAAAATAGCGTACTATTTCGGTTACTTCATTCGGCGTATATTCGGTTTGGCTTACGGGCACGGGAGCGGACGGGCGATAGTAGGAAAAGCCTACCAACAAAGTGTATGCGTTGAATACCGATAGAACGCAAATCACGACAATGCACAACCCTTTTAAAACGAGTGCGCCGCGTTTATGAACGAGTGCGATTATCATAAGTACTATAAGTGCGATTGCGCCGAGTACAATCAGCACCACGCACCACTCGAACAGTGAAAACGGAAGTACGGAAGTTATATGACCTATTAGGTAAACCCAGGGACGCGAAATGTAACGACAGACAAATTCCGAAAAATCCGCACTCAATGTGCGAATCCACATAAGCATCAGAAGTGAAACCAAAAGACCGCCTGCAACCGAAGACAAGATTATTAAATTTTTTTTCTTTTTAGCGTCCATACTATAATTATACAGCAAAAAAGCCCGTTTTGTAAAGGGGAAATAAAAAATCGACGAAAAGGCATTGCAATTATACAAAGTCCGTGTTATACTGAAAGTATATTCGTGCTTTTTGTCGAGGGAAAGGGTATATAATGAACGAATTTAATTTTGAAACCGAAAGCGAGCAGGCGGAATACGTTTGCAAGCTTAAAACAAAAAAGAGTAAAATAGATTATAACGAATACAAGTTTTACAATAAAAACAAGTCGTTCCGATTTCTGAGATTTTTGCACCGCGGAGTGGCAAATATATTTTTGCGCGCATATCTCAAATGCGTTCATCACGTAAAGGTTATAGGAAAAGAAAACGTATCGGGAATTAAAAACACGGGTGCGGTGATAGTGTCAAATCACATACACCCGCTCGATATTCAGATGATTGCCACGTTTGTGTTCGGTATGCGCCCCGTTAATTGGCTTACCTTACAGCGCAACATGGATTTAAGCGTAAGGTCGTTTATACGCAATAGCGGCGGTGTTCCCATTCCCGAAGAATATGAGCAAAAAAAGCGTTGCTTTGCCGAAATGAACGAGTGGTTGCGCGACGGCGGCTTACTGCATATTTGTCCCGAAGGGAGTCTTGTCGAGTTGTGCGACGATATACGCCCGTTTAAAGACGGAGCGTTCAGGTTTGCGTTTTACAACCGTGTGCCGCTTGTGCCCGTAACCATAAGATTCGAGCAGGAAAACAAAAACGGCAAGAAGTACCGTCACCCGCATTTTATAATCGACGTAGCCGAGCCGATATATCCCGACGTTCCGCAGGATATAATGAAAGAAAAAGCTCGGCGAGTAATGCGCGGCAGATGCAACAAGCTTGCGGTAAAAATCATAAAGAGGTAATTACAAATGACGCTTATACTCGGTGCGCTCGATAAAGAGTTAGACGACATACGCGCGGCAACCGACAATTTAACCGAAGGCAGGGCAGGAGCGTTTCCCGTTTACATAGGCACTATTAACGGCGTTAAGATTATTCTTTGCCGTTGCGGAGTGGGCAAGGCTCATGCGGCTGCGGCGGTTTCCGCCGTGCTTACTGCGTATCCGGAGGTTAGCCGCGTAATCAACACGGGCGTTGCGGGAGGAATCGGTAAATCGCTTAAACGCGGCGACGTGGTGCTCGGCGAAAAGACGGTTTACCACGACTTCGACAGTACTCCCGACGGGCTGAAAAAAGGGCAGGTGCAAGGATTCGACAGCGAATACTTCACTGCCGACAAAGACTTGTTAAGTGCAGTGGAAAACGCGCTTAAAGCCGAAAACATAAATTATCGCAAGGGAATTATCGCAACGGGCGACCAGTTTATTGCCGACGGCAAAAGGGCAGAAAGCATACGCGGCGAATTCGGTGCGATTGCGTGCGAAATGGAGAGTGCGGCGGCGGCGCAGGTGTGCGCGGTGTTCGGCGTTCCGTTTTTGGCGGTTCGCGCGATTTCCGACAGCGGCGACGACGAGGCGATAACAAGCTTTTACGAGTTTGTGCAAGCGGCGGCACGCAATAATGCCCGCGCGATTATAAGACTTACTTTAAACGAGAGCAAAGCGGCAAAATAGTATTAACGGCGTTAAAAAAACGTGTGCGGCATAAAAAGAAAAAATATTCCGCACACTATTTTTATTATGCTGGTAGTATTCATAAAATCGCTTATTACGTTTTTTCTGGTGCTCATAGTCGTGCGCCTTATGGGTAAGCGTCAGTTGGGTGAAATGCAACCGTTCGAGCTTGTTATAACTTTTATAATAGCCGAAGTGGCGTGTATTCCCATGAACGACCCGTATATTCCGTTTTACTACGGTATAGTGCCCATAATAACTCTCGGAGTATTGCATCTTGCGCTCAGCTTTATTGCCCGCAAAAGTATTTTCGCGCGCAAGATAATCAGCGGCAGAAGCGTGATAGCAATAGACAAAAACGGAATCAATTACGAGAATCTCAAAAAGATGAACGTAAACGTAAACGACCTGATTGAGGCGGTGCGCAGCAGCGGCTACATGGACTTTGCCGAAATCGAGTACGCAATATTCGAAACCAACGGTAAAGTGTGCGTGGTGGAAAAGGCGAGCGACCCCACAGAGATTAAACCCGCATATTTGCCGCTCAGCCTGCTTATAGACGGCAAATTCGACGAGGATAATTTAAAACTTGCGGGAACGCGTCAGGCGGACGTGCAAAAGGTATTTTTAAAGAACGGCATAAAAAATCCCAAGGAAGTGCTGTATGCCGATATTCGGCAGGACGGTACTATTTACGTAAGCCCCAAATACAAAAAGTGCTTTACCGAAAAAATATCCATAAAAGGCGGTGAAAACTGGTGAAAAAGCTTGTGATAATTCTTGCGTTTTTTGCGGTAATGATGGGGTTTGCAATTTGGGAAATAGTTGCCACGACCGACTTTTACGAAAACACGGTGAACATACTTAACGAAGTCGAGGAACGGTTTGCCGAGCATCCCGACGCGCTCGACGGCGAGGAGTGCATGGCAACGGTGCGCAAGCTCGAAAGTCATTGGAACGGCGGACGCAATCTTGTGCTTATGTTCGGTAATCACACGGTTGTAAGAAACGCCGACGAGCGCATTACGGCACTGTGCGAGTTTGCGCGGCTAAACGAACACAGCGATGCGATGGTAAGCTTAATGCAGGCAAAGCGTTATATTTCCGACCTAAAACAAGACGTTGTTCCAAACTGGGCGAATCTGTTTTAACGGTTATTGTGAGCGTTGTGTGAGATTAACAAAAACGAACGCTCAAACATTTGCAAAAATTTATATTTTGGGTTACAATTAAAGTCGGAGAATTTTATTTCCGACTTTTTGCCTTAGCGAGGGGAGTTTTGCTTTTCAACGAACTGAAAAAACATTTAAAATCCTCGGATTTCGCGCCCGCATATTTGGTTACGGGAGAGGACGCTTTTTTAATGCAGAGCGCGATAAGTCAGTTCCGTGCGCTTTCGGGTTCTATGCCGGATTTCAACCTCAGCGAGATGAACAATCCCGAATCGTGCGACGCGATAATAGAATCGTGCGAGTGTCTGCCGCTTGCGTCTAATCTCAGAGTTGTAATGGTATACGGCTACGGCAAAATCGATTTAAGCAAAATAGGCAAGTATCTTGACAATCCTTGTCCGACAACCGTTTTGGTATTTGTGTCCGAAAAGCCTGAAAATAACATTTCGAAACTTTTGGCTCGGCTTACCATTGTAGACTGCTCGAAGCTCGACCGCCGAACCGTTACGCAGTGGATAGCGGTAAAAACCAAAGAGTACGGCGCAAGCATAACGGGCAGTGCTGCCGACTTGCTTATAGAATACTGCGCGGGAGATATGTCGCGCGTATCGGCGGAACTCGGCAAGCTTTGCTCGTATCGCTACGGCGGAGTAATAAACGATGACGATGTAATGCAACTTGTATCGCCGACTCTCGACTTTAAAGTGTTTGCGCTCAGCGAGGCGGTATCCGCAAAAAACGCGGGTAAAGCGTCGGTGGTTCTTAAAAATCTGTCGGAGAGCGGAGTTTCGCCCGTAATGCTGATAGGCATGCTTTACGCTCATTTCCGACGGCTTTTATACGTATCGGTGACTCCCGCTTACGACCGCATGGCAATCGACCTCGGCGTTAAGGATTACGCCGTTAAAAAGGCAAAAGAGCAATCTGCGCGTTTTACCCCCGTTAAACTTAAAAAGATATGCGACAGCTTGCAACGTGCCGACTACGATATTAAGTCGGGCAAAATAACCGATAAAAACGCTTTGGAGCTTTCGGTATTCGAGGCGTTGACGGTATGACGGAATTTCATAAAGTAACGACGCAAATACTGCGGCGGGAGGACGGGCTCGAATTTTGAAAATAATCGACAATAAAAAGATAAACAAATATATCGTTATAGCGTTGCTGTTTTTATCGTTCGGATTTGCGCAGTGGCAGGCGTCGCGCGGCGTGCTTGCGTATATGTCGTACTCGTATCCGCAACTCGGGCAACCCGCATGGATATTCAACGATATTGTCGCGCTTTTAATAGGCGGAATAATTCCGCTTATTATTTACGAAGTTATAACAATGTTCGTAAGCAAATTCGTTGCCCAGCGAAGCGGCGGAGCAGACGCCGACATGAAGTACGCATTGCGGTTTTTCTATATTGCGGCTAATATAGTTATAGGTTCGGTAAAATTCGTTTATTACGCTTCGCCGATAATTACGGTTTGGGGAAACGTGCTTATAGACTTTGTAATAACCACAGTGTTTTTTGCTTTCTTTTTGTGGTACAGCGCAAAGCATTACGTTGTAAACACGCGGTGGGGCGCAATGCTTTTAAGCGTAGGCGGCACGTATCTTATAGTGTACGCGCTTATAGCCGCGTTCGGCATTATATCGGGGGTGCTGTTATGAAAAAGATTGTTTTTGCGATTACGGCACTTATATTGAGCGCGTTTATGCTGTGGGGTTGCTCGGGCGAGCCGACAGTAAGTAACCGCAACGTCGTTTTACCGTCGTATGCGGTGGAGATAACTTCCGAGAGTATCGACGACAACCTGCGCGAATTTCTCGGAATCAATTTGAGCGCGGACGGAATAAGAGGAAATCGTACGCCGTCGAGCGAATCCGAAAAAGCGGCGGCGGAATGGCTTTACAACAGATATGCGAAAGACGAAAAATATTCCGCGCTCGAAGTGTCGCTTATGAATTTCGACTTTACGGTAAACGGCAAAAAGCGTTCTTCTCAGAACGTGGAAGTCAGATTGACCGGCACCGAGTCGGAGGGGCGGCAAATAATAATAGGCACAAGCTATGATAACGGCTACGGCACTCTCGACGAAGAATACACGGGAAACGAGCCTTCTACGGGTGCGTATACCGCAACGGGCGTAGCGACAATTATGAGCATGATAGACGCTTGCGTGTTGTCGGGCAAAGAGATAAAAGATAAAGACGTTGTTTTCGTATTTTTCGGTTGCGGCGTTTATAACTCTTACGGAGCCGAGGCTTATATTAAAGACATGTCTTCTTTCGAACGCGCAAACACCGTCGAAATGATTAACTTGGGTAATTTCGGAGGCGAAAGACTTTACGTTTATTGCGACGAAGCAGAAACCGAGTTGGAGCTATCTATTCGTGCGCAAGCCGCAAATTCGGGAATGCAATTTTACGGCATGCCCGCAAATATACCCATTATAAGCGACGCGTCGTATATAGAAGGGATTAACTATGTGCATTACGGTATGCTCAGCGACCATGCCGTATTTATGGAAGCGGGTATTCCGTCGGCTTATTTGTTCAGCGGCTATTACGGCGGATTCAATCTTTCCGAGCTTGAAAAGAAAGGCGAATCGAATGTGTCGGGTACAAAAGCGGACACTTACGTCAATCTCGTAAAGAAGCGCGCCGATTATGCCGTGCAGGGAAGCGACGTTGCCACGCTGTTATTCGGCGACCATATAATATCCGCGCTTGCCGATTACAAGTCGGGCGGCGGTTATGCCGATTACAAAACTTGGCTTAATCCTCTGTGGGCTTATCTTACCGTGATATTTACGGTAATCGTGCTGTGCGTTATACTTATTGTTCTTGTGAAATATTTCGAAAAGAAACATCCGTTTGTTCCCGTGGTTAAGCGCATGAAGATAGCCGTATTCGGTATGGACTATGAGGAAAAAACAGACGAAGATATTTTTATCGACATCAAAAAGCCGCGCAATCCGTTCGACGGATATTGATTTTACGGCGTTGAGTATTCGCGGCATATAAGCGGCGGGGAAGCGATAAGGTAAAAAGACAATAAAAAACGCTCTTATTTTTATAAGAGCGTTTTGCGTATTATGTCAGCCTTTACTGAAAATTCCTTTGAACCATGCCGCGACTTTGCCGAAGAACTGAGTTATTCCGAATTTGTCGGACATGTCTTTAATAACAACCCACAGATTAAATGTTTCTTTATCGAGCATTATATAACAGCATAACAAAACTATTGCCACGGTAAGGACAACCAAAATAAGAATATTAAGTAAACAACCGCGTACCGAAAGGGGACTGCGCAATTTTTTAAGACGCGACGTAGGGTTTTGACTTTCCTTTATCGCTTCTTCTATCTGCGCTTGCGTCATTTGGTCGGCAGTTACGGCGTTGCGGTCGAGTTTGGTGTTATTGATATTAACAGCCATATCCGCCGCCGGATTTTGCGCTCCGTTTTGTCCTTGTGTGTTTTGCGCGGCGGAGTCGGGCGAAGCGTTGGCTTGCCCCTTCTTTTGTTTTTTGGTGTTTTTCTTTGTTTCTTTTTTTGCCATACCTTCTCCACCTGTATGCTTATATCTATTATTATATATCACTTTACGCATTAAATCAAGCACTTTATCGAAAAATTTTACATTTTAACCTTAAAGATTGATTTTTTTGCTTTAAATGTATTGATAAATTTAAAAATTCAGTGTATAATTTAATTAGAATTACAGGTCAGAGGCGTTAGCGTGAATAAGTTTATAGAGAATTTAAAAACCGCGATATTCGAGCGTCCCGTGCAATCGGCTGCCGATGTAGTGCTGTTTGCTTTTTTGTTGTACGCTCTTTTCGTGTTTCTCAAAAAGAACGATGCCACCCGTCTTTATAAATACGTTGTTCTTTTTTTGGCGTTGTCGGTGGTGCTTACCGCACCCGTACTCGGGCTTACGCTTTTATCGAGAACTTTTTCTTACGGATTCATAATAGTTATAATAGGAGTAGCGTCGCTGTTTCCGCAGGAGGTGCGCCGCGGATTTTGGAAAATCTCGTCGCCGCGCGACATGCAACAGGCGTTTAACACTCAGTACGATTGCAGCGACGAAGAACTTAATGCCGCTATATCGGAAATAGTCCGTGCGTCGCTCAACATGGCAAAAAAAGATGTGGGCGCGCTTATAGTGATTACTCCCGAGCATATTCCCGTGCACATAAAAGAGAGCGGTACAAAGTTGGACGCCGTTGTGTCGGGCGGACTGCTCGAATCGATATTCAACACAAAAGCTCCGCTTCACGACGGCGCGGTACTTATTCGCGGAAATCGTATTATGGCGGCGGGTTGCTTTTTGCCGCTCACTCAGAGCTTAGAGGTAGACAAAGAGCTCGGAACGCGTCACCGTGCGGCAATAGGAGTTACCGAAACAAACAACGTACTTGCGATTATGGTTTCGGAAGAAACGGGCGTTATATCGGTAGCTTACCGCGGAGAGCTTAAACGATACTACGACGCCGAAATGCTTACCGATGAATTGCAGGGATTTTACGGGCTTAAAGCCATAGCCGGAACAGGCAAGAAAAGCAGAAAAAGTCGCAAAAATTCTTCGGGCGACAAAGCGGAATAACGGAGCGGGCGAATATGGAAAACGCAAATCATAAAATCGAAAAAAAAGAGAACGGAGCCAAACGCTTACTTAAAGCCGTGTTTGTTCATAACTTTTGGGCAAAGATTTCGGCACTTGTCATAAGCGCGGCTTTGTGGGTGCTTGCGGTGGGTTTGGCGTGAAAGTAATATCCGAAACGCATGGAACGGTTGCCGTTCCCAAGGTGCTTATTCCGCAAAATACCGATTTGAATAAGTGGTCGGTCGTGGCATGCGACCAATTTACATCCGATAAAAATTATTGGGATAATCTGAGCGATTACGTTGGCGGCGAGCCGAGTGCGCTTCGATTGATTCTGCCCGAATGTTATTTGGATTGCGGCGACGAAACAAGCCGTCGCGACGCGATAAACACCGCCATGCGTAAATATTACTTGGGCGGCGTTTTTTTCGAGACAGAGGCGTTTATCGCCGTTAAACGCGAGTTTAAATCGGGAAAGGTGCGTAACGGTCTTATAGCCGCAATCGATTTAGCCGATTACGATTATCGAGCCGGCAACAAGGCGAAGATACGCGCAACCGAGGGTACGGTGGAGGAACGCCTGCCGCCGCGCGTAAAAATCCGCGAACAAAGTCTACTCGAATTGCCGCATATAATGTTGCTTATGGACGACCCCGAAAACATAGTTTTTTCGGCAGTAGAAAAGGCTTGCGGAGAAACGCTTTATAACTTCGAGCTGAATTGCGGCGGGGGTCGTATAAATGGCAGTGCGGTTTCCGACTCCGCCGCCGTTTTAAACGCGTTCGATAAGCTATACGAAAGCATGCAAAAGCGGTTCGGCGACAATCTGCTTTTAATGGTAGGCGACGGCAATCATTCGCTTGCGGCGGCAAAAAAATGCTACGAAAACGCGGTTAAAGCCAATGACCCTACGGCGGAGCTTAAAAGATACGCTCTGTGCGAAATCGTTAATATTTACGATGACGGAATCGATTTCGAGCCTATTCACCGTGCGGTGTTCGGAGTTGACGCAAAGGAATTTGCGGCGCGGCTCAATTCAAAAGCAAAAGGAAAATCAAACGCCGCGGTTAAGGGCGGCGGCAAAAAATATCCAGTTTGGTTGCCAGATAACCCGATAGACGCGGTTGAGTTTCTGCAAAATTTTTTAAACACCGATTCGCTTGTGCTTAGCGGCAAAACGGACTATATACACGGCGACGATGTTATAGAAAAACTCGGAGAGCGTGACGACTGTGCCGCTGTTGCGCTTGCGCCCGTTCCTAAAAGCGGTTTTACCGAATATATAATAAGGCACGGAGTGCTTCCCAAAAAAACTTTTTCGATGGGGCAGGCGGAAGAAAAACGATACTATCTCGAAGCTCGGCTGATAGGAAAAATTTAAAATACGCAACAAAAAAACAAAAGACGAACACGGCGGGGAGAATAAATTTTATTCGCTCCCCGCATATTTATAAGGAGATAATATGAAAGTTCTCAAATTCGGCGGAACGAGCATGGCGAATGCAAAATCCATTAAACAGGTTGCCGACATTATAAATGCAGATAAGCACGCAAAGTACATTGTTGTGTCCGCTCCCGGTAAGCGCGAAAGCTCGGACGTTAAAGTTACCGACTTGCTGTACGAATGTATAGAAGTAAGAAACCGCGAAGGACTTTGTGATTCGGCACTTGAAAAAGTTATACGTCGCTTTGACGAAATAATAAGCGGACTTAAAATCGACCTTGACCTTACTCCCGAGTTTAATGTGATTCGCGACCGCATAAACGGCGGCGCGGGTAGCGATTACGCGTCGAGCCGCGGCGAATTTCTGTCGGGAATCGTTATGGCAAAATATCTGAACGCGCGTTTTATCGATGCGGGCGACGTTATACGTTTTAATATGGAGGGCGAGTTCGACAGCGAAACCACCAACCGCCTTGTGAGCGCAAAGTTGGAAGGCGCGAGCCGAGCGGTTATTCCGGGCTTTTACGGCAAAATGCCTAACGGCAAAATAAAGACGTTTTCGCGCGGAGGCTCGGACGTTACGGGAGCGATTATAGCGCGCGGCGTAAACGCCGAAATTTACGAGAACTGGACTGACGTAGACGGATTTATGACGGTAGACCCGCGTATAAAAGACAATCCGCAGATAATAGAAATGCTCACGTATAAGGAACTGCGCGAGCTCAGCTACATGGGGGCGAACGTACTGCACCCCGAAAGTATATTTCCGGTGCGTAAGGCGGATATTCCCATAAACATACGCAACACGTTTAACCCCAAAGCAAAGGGCACAATGATTGTCCCCACGAAAAAATATATGAGCGGCGAATTTACGCGTACCGACCGCACCATTACGGGCATAGCGGGCAAAACCGATTTTGCGGCAATCTACGTTGAGAAAAGTCTTATGAATTCCGAACTCGGATTCGCACGCAAGCTTCTTAAAATTTTGGAGCGTCACAATATTCTGCTCGAACATCTGCCCAGCGGAATAGACACAATGACGGTTGTAATCGATACCGCGTCGCTCGACAGCGAGTCGATAAACGCGGTGCTACGCGAAATAAAAGAGGAGCTTGCGCCCAACAACGTGGAATACGTAGAGGGAATCGCTCTCATAGCGGTAGTGGGGCATGGCATGAACAGAAAAAAAGGCACCGCCTCGCGCGTTTTCCGTGCGCTTAGCGATGCCGATGTGAATATCCGAATGATAGACCAAGGTTCGAGCGAGCTTAACATAATAATAGGAGTGGAGAACGGCGATTGCAAAAAAGCCATTTGCGCCATTTACGACGAGTTTGATAAGTAGTCGTTAAAGCACGATACATGCCGCAGTTACGGTAAGCGCGCAAATTATTATCGAAAATATCAGCGACAGTACGCACGAGTAAAATCGGTTGCGTACTGTTTCTTTTATAAGGAAGAACAGCGATAAAATTTCGAGTACGATTCCCGCACCCGTAAGGCAAGCGGCAAGTAAGTATGCGCGAGCAAACGCGCACGCAAAGTGAATACAGAGTGCCGCCGCCGAAAGCAGTGCGCATATAACGGATAGGGTAAAACCCGCCGCTATATACGCGCGGTCGCATTTCGGTATTATTCGGTCGAGCCGTTTTGCACGGTAAATCGCTTTTAACATATCGCTTAATTAAACCACGTTAATGCGGAAAATTCTTCCGCAAGTTGAAGTTCTTCGCTTGTAAGAGTATCTGTGTTCGAAAGTCCTATAACGAGAATTTTTCCCGTTTTGCCGTCATAAACCGTGTATATGGTGTTTTCCGAGGTTTTTACGTTTTCCGTATCTGTGTTGTAATACGATATTTTGTAAATACTCGGTTTCTTTTCGAGTTTGGTTACGGTTGCGGTTTCGCCCGACGGCATGAACGGGTGTAAAAGATTGTTTTGCGATGTCGTATAGTTTAAGGAGTCCTGAAAGGTCTGTTCCGTGGGATTCAATAAAATGCCTGTTCCGTACAGCATAAGAATCGTCGCGTTTCCGAAAGTTACTTTCGTGAATCTTACTCCGTTCTTTTGAACCGATGTTACTTTCATGTCGGATGTTACGTAGAAGTTGTAATAGGTGGAATTATGCGCAGTCCAAACATTGGGGTCGGGCAGAATGTTATAAGACATGGTGCTTGTGCTACCCGAATTGTCGTCTACGTACACCCATGTTTTATTGTATTCGCTGTCGGATAAAGCGGCGGATACTATTTCGAATGTGTTTTGCTTGCCGCAACCGGCAAGCAAGCACAGGCTTGAAGCCGTTATTGCGGCAAGAATCAGAACTGTCGTAATTTTGTTTAACAAAAACTTCTTCATAAAATCTTCCTTGTTTTCCATACGTATATTATAAAAAAAGCCGTATTTTTTGTCAAGCGGTGCACTGCGGTAAACGGTGCAATAGGTTGCCGCGTCGGTATAATTTCGAACAGTCCATGCGTGTATCGTTTTCTTAGGGCAATATAAAAGCGTCCGCATTTTTATGCGGGCGCTCGAATCTTACGGTAGGGTGGGGATTATTCGGCTTTTTCTTCTTTTGCTTTGGTCGTTTTAGCCTTGGTTGCCGTTGTTTTAGCCTCGCCGTCTGCTTTCTTTGCGGGAGCTTTTTTGGCTTTGGGCTTTTCCTCGGCTTTTTCTTCTGCGGGCTTTTCTTCCGCCTTAGCCGCTTTTTCTTCGGTTTTTGCAGCCGCCTTCTTAGCGGGCTTCTTTTCCTTTACTTCTTCGGCATCCTTCTTTTTGCCGCCTTTCTTTGCTTTCGACTCTGCTTCCAACTTAGCTTTCTGAGCCTCTAAGCGTGCGGCTTTGCGCTCGGCGGCTTTTGCCTGATATTCCGCTTTCTGCTGAGCGCGGATTTCCTGAGCGGCTTTTGCTTTTTCCGCCGCGATTGTCTTGTTATCTTTCTTGATTTCTATAACAAGCTTGCCGCTCTTAACGTCGCTGAGACGTTTCGAGAGTGCCGATTTTTTGTTTGCTGCTTGGTTTTTATGGATAACGCCCTTGCTTACGGTTTGGTCGATTACCGACATAACCTCGGGTAACATTTTTTCTGCGCCCTCGATATCGTTTGTGTCGATAGCGTTATTGAATTTTTTGATTGCATTGTTCATGCGGGATTTGTAAGCACGGTTCTGCTCGTTCTTTTTTGCGATTATAAGCACACGCTTTTTCGCGGATTTGATGTTAGGCACGATTATTCTCCTTGTAAACTGAATTAAATAATTTCGTAACGCTTTTGTGCTTAGGCGGTTACTTGCCGATAGGAATGTTCTGCACGTTCACTAACTTAAATATTCTATCATAAAATTTTGTTAAAAGCAAGTGATTAAAAGCAACATTTTTTGCTCAAACTGTTAATGTTTATGAAAAGAACGGATATGGCGTGTGATTTTCTGCCGCGCAACACAACAAAAAACAATTATGTGCACAGTTTTACCGTAACCGTAAACAAGGAGCTTTCGGCTAAGTTGAAACGCCCTTGCGGAAAATACAGCACGGTAGAGTGCAGAGCCGTTCCCGACCGCAACGAAAGCGAGTATAAATCCGTTTCCGCAAGCATCGGTAAAGCGATTACCCGCTTTATTCCGCACGACGTTAAATCGGTTTTGGTAGTGGGACTCGGCAATCCCAACATGACGGCGGACTCGCTCGGAGCGAAAACCTGCGCACGACTCACCGCGACCCGCGCAATACCGAATGCGTCGGGAACAAAAGTGAGCGTAATTACACCAAATGTTTTGGGCGTTACGGGAATAGAAAGTTTCGACGTTGTTGCGGGAGTGGCGGCGCGAATCAAACCCGACGCGGTAATAGCAGTAGACAGTTTGGCGTCGGCGGCGGTCGGCAGAATAGCTTCGGCATTTCAGATAACCGATACTGGGATAACTCCCGGAAGCGGCGTAAGCAATCACCGAATAAGGCTTTGCCGCGATTCGCTCGGAGTGCCCGTTATTTCTTTGGGCGTGCCTTTGGTTGTGTACGCTTCCACAATAATAGAGGACGCAACGGGGCAGAAGTGCCCCGAGGAAACCGCCGACGACGTGGGGCGCATGCTTGTGACTCCCAAAGATATAGACTTGTACGTTACCGACTGCGCCGATATTTTATCGGCTGCAATCGAGCGCTCGTTTTCGTGATTTTTCGAGTTTTTTCTATTCGGAAATATTTTGCACTCGGGTTATAACGCGTTATTTGCTCGCATACATTTTATATATGAATAACAATCCGATAGGAATATTCGACAGCGGTTCGGGCGGAATTACGGTGCTTGACAGTTGCCGTAAGCTCATGCCGCACGAAAGCTTTGTGTACGTTTCCGACTCCCGCGCAGGCGGTTGGGGGTCGCTTTCCGAAAAGGAAATTCTGTCGCGCATAAGTGTGTGCGTTAATAAGTTGACCGAGCAAAAATGCAAGGCGATAGTAGCCGCATGCAACACCGCAACCGAGGTGGGAATAGAGGTTCTTCGGCACACCTACGAAACTCCGTTTATAGGGGTAGAACCGGCAATCAAGCCCGCAGTGGCGGCATGCTTAGGCGAAAAGATTTTGGTGCTGTGTACACCCGCAACCGCGCGGCAAACCAAATTCAAACAGCTCCTATCCGCATGCGGCGGCAACGTGCGCGTGCGTCCTCAGCCGGGACTCGCGCAGAAAATAGAAACGCATCTCGATAATCTCGATGTTCTCAAAGGCGAAGTGCATAGCATAATAGCCGACGAAAAACCAGCCGCCGTTGTGCTCGGTTGTACTCATTACGTATTTGTCCGCTACTTATTCGAAAAAGAATTATCGCCCGAAACGGTGTTCGACGGCAATGCGGGCACGGCAAAACAGCTTATGTCGGTGCTTAATAAAAACGGCTTGCAGTGTTCGAACAAAAACGGCGGCGGCGTTGATTTCATTACCGTATAAGATTGCGGTTCGGCATCAAAAATTAAACGGCATATCGTTTTCAATCGGAATACGGTGTGCCGTTTTTATTTGCGATTATTGCTGTCTTATAAAGTTCGTGCGCACGGATTTTTTCGTTTGCGGCACGTTAATGCCGATATTTTTGCCCGCTTGAATGCACTTCAATATCCACGCCATGTTTGCTCCGATATTGCGCATTGTTTCCATGCCTTCGAAGTCTTGCTTTGTTTCGTCCGGCGAATTGCCGTGAACCATATTCCAATATGTGGAAGATATAACGGGCATTTGCGCGATTCCCAAATGCTTTGACAGCGCGTCGAGCGACGCGGTTGTGCCCGCGCGCCTTGCCGATACTATTACGGCGGCGGGCTTGTGCTCGAAGTTTTTGCCGCCCGCATAAAAAAGTCTGTCCATTGCCGATAAAATCCGTCCCGACGGGTGTGCGTAATATACGGGAGAGCCGAACACAAATCCGTCTGCCGATTCGGCTTTTTCAATCCATTCGTTTACGGGGTCGGTAGAGAATACGCATTTGCCTTTATCGACACAGCCGCCGCAACCTATACAGTCTTGCACGGGTTTATTTCCGATTTGCAAAATTTCGGTTTCGATACTTTCGGCATTAAGCACGTTTGAAATTTCCGTAAGAGCGGTAAACGTGCACCCGTCCGCTCTCGGACTTCCGTTAATAAGCAATACTTTCATTTTATGGATTCTCCTTAACAGTTTTGATTATTTTTGCGGGAACGCCCGCAACTATCGCGTTTGCGGGAACGTCTTTTGTAACAACCGCGCCCGCCGCGACAATCGCATTGTCGCCGATTGCTACTCCCGCAAGAACAGTCGCATGCGCACCTATCCAAACGCGCTTGCCGATTTTCACGGGAGCGGGGAACATGTTTCCGCGTTTTTCGGGGATTTGGTCGTGATTAAGCGTGGCTATAACAACCTGTTGCCCGATTAGTGCGTAATCGCCGATTTCTATGCCGCCTTGGTCTTGAAAACAGCATCCCGAATTTATAAACACGTTTTTGCCTACCGTTATATTTTGCCCGTAATCTGCGCTGAACGGCGGAAAAAGAGAAAAGCCGTCGTCAACCTTTTTGCCGATTAGCTCGGAAAACAGTTCGCGTATTTCTTCGGGCGTGCGGTATTCGCCGTTAATGGCGGCGGTTATTTTTCTTGCCCTCTGCGCCGATTCGTGCATATGCAAGTGCATTTCCGACCCGACCTCTATGTACGTTTTCTTTTTCATCCGCTCTCTGAACTCAGCCGTATTCACAGTGCGCCTCCTAATTGTCACGCCTATATTTTACGATGCTCGGGCGAATATGTCAAATACTTATATTTTATACCGTATCCATAATTTCCGCGCATGGATATTGTCGGATGAAATCGCATGGGTAGGTAGGCTTATATTATTTCATTATTTTTGCGTAATTTTTTGAAATGCAATATCGATAATATGCAAATCGGTAAAAAGAATAAGCACCAACAAATCAATGCTATTGTACCGCCGTTGCCTTGATTGGTTGCGGGTAATGGCAAAATAGGTACAAACATACAAACAAAAAATACGCCGTGTAACATTAAAAGCAATTTTAACGATTTATCGACTTTATTTTCGGTTGGCAGAGTTAAGCCTATAAAAAATGTTGAAATAGCAAGTAACCCGTAACCATATAAATCAAGATTAAACAGCCAACTGCCCGCAGATGTAAATGAAAAGGCTTGAAAAATTTTTTCGTCAACCGATTTATGTAAAACGGTAGTTAATTGAGTAAAATATACGATGCCGATGATTGTAGCGTATATCACGCCTATGGCAACACCGATTTTTGCCGCAGCGCGGCGTTCTTTTTGTGCAAAGCAAGAATAAACGCAAGCAGTAGCTACCCAACCCCACGAAAGCACGGCGCAAACGCCGTAACTTAAATTTTCGGTAAAGGCGTTTTGAGCAAATAACGCCATAATCAAACAAATCAAAAATACGGCAACCGAACAGCAAATTACTATTGAAGAAATAAAACCTATTTTTCTATTCATTTTTCGCTCCGAATAATTTTTCTACCAAATTATCGATTAAAATATCTCTTTGCGCTTTATTCTCAAAATCGAATTTGTCTTTATAAAGTTTCCGACGCAAAAATACACCTTGTAAACCGTGAATTAAAAGCGCGGCACTGAAAAATGTATTTTCTTGTAAGCATGAATTATTTGCGTAAAAATAGTATCGCGCCAATGTTTGAAAAGTATTATCGTTTGCTTGCCCTTGCATTAAATCGCCCAAAATCGATATTTTGGCGATTTCGGGATTGTCCATTAAAAAATCAATGGGAATTTTAACCGAACATTTTAGTTTTTCCATGGGCGAAAGACCTTCCATATTCGGCTTTGATTGAGCAATAACATTACTGATAATTTGTTGCACGCAAATATCAACTAAATTTTTCTTACTTTGAAAATGATAGTTAATAAGCCCAACGCCTATTTCCGCTCTTTTGGCAATTTCCCTTATAGTGATTTTATCGATATTGCCGTTTGCTTCTTTTATCAAATCAATGGTAACATTTATAATTTTATCTTTTATTTCCATTCTAATGCCCTTATTGAACACGGTTTTGAACAATGTTCAGTATATATGAAAATGACAAATCTGTCAACCGATTTGTTTTAAAACGGACAGGCAAAGGAGTAAATCATTATGAAAACGGCAAAAAGAAACATAAAACTCGGTTTCTGATTCGGGGGGGGGAGACCTCTGCTACGATGCCGCCGGTCGGAGTATTCGCCTGCGGCTCATGGCATTCGCGCTACGCGCTCGGCTGAGCGAACCGCTGTAAACAGGGTTCTCAATCCAACTCACTGCATGAAAAAACCCGCGCACCCTGTCGGGTGCTCGGGTTTTTGGTGCCGCCGGTCGGAGTCGAACCGACACGGTATCGCTACCACCGGATTTTGAGTCCGGCGCGTCTGCCAATTCCACCACGGCGGCGCATCTTGCATATAATAACATATTTTACCGCTGTTTGGCAAGCGATTTTAATAAGTGTAGATGCTTTTTTATTTACTCTCGGTCGGCTCGGTTATTGTTTCGGTTTCCGATTCGCTTTTTATGTTATTCTCTTGTGAGGATTCGGCGAAATTTGCGGCGAGGGAATTGTCGTCGGCGGGCGAGTCGCAAGTTATATCGCCTACGCAGTTTACCGTGTCGGACTCTTGCGGACTTTTCTTTTTTGCGAATATTTTTTTACACAGAGCAGTAATACTTAAACCGTAAAGCAAAGACTTGAACTTGCCGCGAGCTTTTTTGTAAATAAGTTTGCTAAGCGCCGCACCCGTAAGTCCCGCCGCCGTGCCTATTATTATTCCCGCAAGAACGTCGGTAGGATAATGCACGATAAGGTATATGCGCGAAAAAGCCATAAGAAATGCAAATAAAAGAGCTGTCCAACCGTAACGCTTGTCGGCAATAATCGTAAACGCCGTGCCGAAAGCAAAAGCGGCGGTTGTGTGTCCCGACGGGAACGAAGCGGAATCCTCGGGATTACTGCCCGCCGCAATCCACCACTCGTTAAATTGTTCGGTGCCGCGGTTAAACGGGCGAACTCTGCCCACCGCGTTTTTAAGAATAATATTGGTGATTAACGCGCCTATCAATAACGCTATTGCAACCGCAAGACCTTCGCGGCGTGTGCGCGCAAACAATAAAAACACAAATCCGAGCAAAATAAAAAACCAACCGCTTTTGCCGAAGAACGAAATGAATTTGCAAAAGCCGTTAAAAAATCCCCCCGCGCCTTCGTTCAAAGCATGCGCCCACGAGAACACGGTTTTGTCAAACGTCAGAAACGTCTTGTCAAGCCAATCTGCCGTAAGTGTAATCTCCTTATAAATATTCGCGATATAATTAGTATACCATACTTTGATTTAAAGTCAAACATAAAAATGCAGTTGACTATCTTTATGAGAATTTAGTATAATGTAAATTATGGAAAAAATACTTTTGATAGACGGAAACAGCCTTATAAACAGAGCTTTTTACGCTTTGCCGCCGCTTAACAATCCGCAGGGAACTCAGGTTCAGGCGGTATTCGGCTTTTCCACAATGCTTGTGAAAATGATTGAAACGGTAAAACCCGATTATATAGTAACGGCATTCGACGTTCACGCGCCCACTTTCAGACACGAGTTGTACGAGGGGTACAAAGCGCATCGCAAGGGAATGCCCGACGAGCTTGCCGCTCAGATGCCCATACTCAAAGAGATGCTTGACGTTATGGGCATTAAGTGGATAGAAAAAGCGGGTTACGAAGCCGACGACATAATAGGTACGCTATCGAAGCGGTTTAAAATAGATACGTACATTGTAACGGGCGACCGCGACAGTTTGCAACTTATAGACGACACCACCCGAGTGCTGCTTACAAAGCGCGGAATCACCGAAACGGAAGAATACACCGAAATCTCTCTGCGCGAAAAAATGGGACTTACGCCCGCCGCCGTCATCGATTACAAATCGCTTGCGGGCGACAGCAGCGACGAGATTCCGGGTGTTGCGGGTATAGGCGACAAAACCGCAAAAACCCTTATAGATAAGTACGGCGATTTAGACGGAATATATGCGGCGGTGGAGTCGGTTGCTCCCGCCTCGGTGCAAAGTAAACTTATAAGCGGTAAAGACAGCGCGTATTTGTCGCGCAAGCTTGCTACCATAGACGTTGATGCGCCCATAGAATGCGCGCTCGACGAATGCAGGTATACTTTTCCGTTCACGAGTGCGGTGTTCGCTTTTTTCGAGCGACAAAGCTTTAAAACGCTTATAAAGCGGTCGGAAATTTTCGATACTTCGGTAGGGATTCCCGTCGCTTCCAAACGCGCAGACGCGGCAGTAAACGACGTGGCTTCCGTCGAGCAGATAAAGAATATTTTAAACGGAAGCAAAAGCGTTGCGTTTCATTTAACCGAAAATACGTTTTGGTTTGCCGTGGGGCAGGATGCGGAATACAAAGTCAATTTACAGTATGACTTTTTTGCCGCGGGATTGAGCGAAGGCGAGATAATCGGAGCGATAAAACATGTGCTCGAAAATCCCGAAATCACAAAAACCGTTTTCGATTCCAAAAGCTTTATAAGCTATATATTTAAAAATTACAAAATCATCTCGCAGGGATTTTTCGACGTTAAGCTTGCTCAGTATATTGCCGACGCAACGGTGCCGCACGGCACTCTTTCGGAACTGCTCGGTGCGTACTCGATAACCGAAAACAATCCCGCAAGCGGCATGCTTTATTTAAAAGAGCAAATCGACGCGTCGCTTAACGAAACGGGCATGCACAGACTTTATTACGACATTGAGCTTCCGCTCGTAAAGGTGCTTCTCGGAATGGAACAGGCGGGATTCGCGGTAAACCGCGAGCGACTCGAAGAACTCGGTGCGGCTTTTACGGCGGAAGAAGATGAACTCGGTAAGCGCATTTATGCCGAGGCGGGTAAGAGGTTTAACATCAAATCTCCCAAACAGCTTGCCAAAATTCTGTTCGAGGATTTGGGGATACCGTACCCGAAAAAGGGAGCGAAAACTTACAACACAAGCGCGGAAATACTCGAACAGCTCGACCCGTCGTACAAAATAGTTTCGCTTGTGCTCAGATACCGATTCATAACGAAGCTAAACAGCACATACATCGACGGACTCAGAAAGCTAATCGATTCGAGCGGCACGGTGCATACCGAATTTCGGCAGACTCTTACCACAACGGGACGTTTGAGCAGTGTCGAACCGAATTTGCAAAATATACCCGTGCGCGAGGAGGACGGCAAGGTTCTGCGCTCATTGTTTGTTGCGCGTGACGGATTTACGCTTGTTTCGGCGGATTATTCGCAGATAGAACTGCGCATAATGGCTCACTACTCCGGCGACCCCACAATGATAAAAGCGTATCGCGAAGGTGCGGATATTCACGCGTACACGGCGGCGCAGGTTTTCGGAGTGCCGCTCGAAAAAGTTACGCCCGACATGCGACGCACCGCAAAAACGGTAAACTTCGGAATAATTTACGGAATAAGCGAATTCGGGCTTGCGTCGAATCTTAAAATCAGCAAGTCGGAAGCGAAAAAATATATCGATAATTATTTTAAGCGATTCAGCGGTGTGCGCGAATATCTCGACAGATGCGTCGAACAGGCAAAAAAGGACGGTTACGTAACCACTCTGCTCGGGCGCAGACGCAAAATACCCGAGCTGTTTTCGTCCGTTTACTTCACGCGTCAGTTCGGCGAACGCGCGGCAATGAACATGCCGCTTCAAGGCACTGCCGCCGACATAATAAAAATAGCGATGCTTAACGTAAGCAAGGCTCTCGAAGGCATGAAGTCGCGGCTCATTTTGCAGGTGCACGACGAGCTTATAGTAGAAACCGCCGAGGACGAAATCGAACGGGTAAAAGCTCTGCTTAAAGATAAAATGGAGAATGCGTTTACTTTGGACGTTCCGCTGATTGCCGAAGTAAGCGAAGGCAAAAGCTGGTTTGACTGCAAATAATGCTTTTAATATCGAGCCGTTTAATATTGCGATACGGGCGGCGGAAATATAAATCGTCGAAAATATAAAAGGAAATATCATGGCAAGTAATAAATCGATTATAGGTCTTACCGGCGGAATAGCAAGCGGAAAAAGCGCGGCGGCGGAAATGTTCGCGCAGGCGGGTGCATATATTATAGATACCGACGTTATTTCGCGCGAAGTATCCGAAAGTGACGAGGCAAAGGCGGAACTTAAAAAAGCGTTCCCGACTGTTTTTACGGAAAACACTCTGAATCGGGCGCGACTTCGCGAAATCGTTTTTTCATCGGAAGATAAACGCCGCGAGTTGAACGGAATCATGCACCCGCTTATTTTACGCAACACTATGAATATTGCAAAAAGTTCGGACGCGGCAATAAACATAGTGGTTGCGCCTTTGCTCATAGAAGCGGGATTCGATAAGTGCGTGAGTTCGGTTATTACCGTTTCATGCGACGAAAATATGCGTATACAACGCCTTATGCGGAGAGATAATATAACAAAGGAGCTTGCGCAAAGCATGGTAAAAGCTCAGCTTACCGACGCCGAGCGCGAGGCTAAAAGCAAGTACGTAATATCGAACAACGGTACGCTTTACGAACTGCGCGCTCAGGTTATAAGGGTGTACTGCGAAATTTCCGACTCGCTCGGGAGGTAACAGCCATATTAAAAGTTAAAATAACGGCATCGATATTGGCGTTTGCGGCGTTGGCAATAATTGCTTTCGCCGTCTTTTTATCATTTTATTATCCTAAAAAATACAACGCGGAAATTCGTGCGGCATGCGAGCGTTACGATGTGGACGAAAACCTTGTGCGCGGCGTGATTCATGCCGAAAGCAAGTTTAAGCCTCGGGCGGTAAGCGGAGCGGGCGCAGTCGGACTTATGCAGTTAATGCCGTCGACCGCCGAGTGGATTGCCGCGCAGACCGGCAATGCCGACCTTACCTCCGATTTATTCGACCCCGCCGCAAACATAATGCTCGGCACGGCGTACTTAAAATATCTGCTCGATAAATTTCCGCTGCGTGACGCGCTTGCCGCATATAATGCGGGCGAGGGGAACCTTATTAAATGGCAGGCGGAGAATTTAACCGAGTACCCGTATAAAGAAACCCGCGATTACGTTAAGCGCGTTATTCGCGCAAAAACCGTATACGAAAAAGTCCGATAAGTTTGTTATCGGACTTTATTTCGTTATTTTATATTACGTCGATAAAATGGCATGCAACGCATAAGTCGAATAAACATCATATTATTCCGTAGTTTGTGAGCATGCGTTTGCATTCGATTTCGAGTTCCTCTTTAAGCGGAGGGGGCGATATAACCTTTACGCTCGACCCGAAGCTTAACAGCTTGCCTATAAGCTCGCCGCCGCCGTACATTTCCGCTGTTGCGACATAGCAACGCCCTATGTCCTCGATTGCGTCTGCGCCGAGCCACTCCTCTATTTCGGGAAGTATCAGGTTGGAAAATTCTATCGTAAACTTAACCAAATCTTCTCGGTCGAAATCGCCTCGGAGTTTTTCGTATACGTCAGACGGACGTTTTATAAATGCGTGCTCCGTTACCACGAGGTCTTCTATGCGCGCGATTTTGAACAATCGGAAATCTTTTCGGCGGTGACAGTAGCCGTATACGTACCACATGCCGCCCTTATGTACAACGCAGTACGGGTCGAAGTATCTTTCCGACAGCGATTCGTGACGGTCTATGTACTTCATGCGTACCGTGAGAGTATTTGCCGCCGCCTGCTGAATAACCGTTATTTTCGCACCCGCGTGTTGCGGTGCGTTCCAGCCCGACGCGTCTATAACGAGCGTATCCGATTTAATAAGGTAGTTATCTTCGGGAGCGGCAAGACTTCCGAGCTTGTTTAAAACATTGTCGCAGATATTGTCTGTAAAATTGCCCTTTGCCGCCTGAATACAATTTACTATCCGCGCCTTTTCTTCCGCGGAAAACGCCGTTCGCGTAATAACATAATCGTCGGGAATATAATAGCCGCCGTCGGGACCCGTTTCGGAATACACGGGAACGCCCGCAAGGGTAAGCGCGTCTATGGCGCGGCTCACCGTGCGCACGTTTACCCCCGCGCGCAGAGCAAGTTCGCCGCGTTTCACCTTTTTGCGTTTTGAAAGAAGATGAAAATAAATAATCAATATGTAGTCCGCGTTCATATTTTACCTCGGAAAAAAATTTTCATTTTTTCGAAAATATTTTATCATTGTTGACAGATGTTGTCAACAATAGTGTGTTATAATATGCAAAAATAAAACGCGAGGTAAACTTGAATGTTTGTAATGGCAGGAACGATAGGAAAGGAAAACTTAAAACCCGACGAGCCCGTAGTTATAAAATACGACACTCAATTCGGAAAAATAGGCGTGTATACGATAGGCGGAGAGCTTCTCGGATTTTTATACGAAGAACAGCCCGACGGTTGCGTGAACGAGTGGATTATGTATTCGCGCATTAAGGATTACCGCATTATAGCGCGTGCATCTGTAATAATGAACGGAGCTATTCTTCTAAGCTTCGATACTCCCATGTTCCGCGAAAAAAGCGAATACATGCGCACCGAAAAGGCAGGATACGGCATATTGTTACCCCAATAAAATTTTGCAAATATTGCAAAATCGTACGCAAAAGATTTGTAATTTATTATAAGGTGTGGTAAAATAGTAAGAGCATTTTGACTTTATATGTTATAATGGCTTTTGTACATTTACGGAGGTTACCACCCTGATGAAGATATTTAAGCGCGTTTACTATCCGATTATGGCGGCGTTGGTGATACTCATGCTTGTGTTGGGTATCGTTGATTCGCGCGTCGGAATGAGCGGAGGCTCACTTAAAAGCTCGCTTGTGAGCCGGGCTTACGATTATGCGGCGGAAATAGCGTCGCACAACTCGTTTAATCCCGAAATACGACAGGCGGTGAACGATTATATCGTAAACACGTTGGAACAGGCGGGAGCGGAAGTCGTTACGGGCGACCCCGTATCCGATTTGGACGAAGACGGAAAGAATTACGTAGAGTACTATGAGCGCGACGACGAGCTCAAACCGTCGGTATACGTTCAGAAGGCAACGGTATATCAGGATTCTCAGGCAAACGGAGAATCGGCTGTTGCGGTTTCGCGTGAAGTGAACAATGTAATATTCGCCGTTCCGGGAAAAGGCGACGGCGCGATACTTTTGCATGCGCGTATCGACGGCACCGCGATAGGCGGAGCGTCCGATTCCGCGGCGGCGGGCGCGCTGTTATTAAACGCTGTTAAGGCGGCGGAAGACTTTACCGCAGGCGTACGCTACGAAAACACTTTGGTGTTTCTGTTCGGCGATGCGGGGCAAGAGGGCGACCTCGGCGCATGCGCGTTTGTGAATCAGTTTTCTGGATTTAACGGAGTATCCGAAAAAATATGCGCGGTAGCCGATTATCGCATTAACGGCACGGGCGGCACGCTTATGATGTACGGCGAGTCGGACGGCAATCTTAATCTTATAGGAAAGTATGCGCACTTTAACGGCGGCACGTTTGCGTCGAGTGCGCTTTCGCTTTTAACCAAAAACACCGAAGGCGAAGCTTCGGGGGTATTCGGCGACTACAACACGCTTTCGTTTACCAATCGCGACGGATTTAACCGCTACGGCACTGCCACCGATACCGAGGTAAACAAAAAACTCGTAAGTCAGCAAGCCAACGCCATGAACAAATTCGTAAAGGCGTTCGCAAACACAGCGGCAAATAAAGTGGATTCCAAATCGAGTGCCGTGTATTTTTCGTATTTGGACGTTATGACGGTTTATTATCCCACGGCGGTTGCCTTTGTGATTGCCGGCATAATTGCGGGACTTGTGATAGCGATTGTTATATTAAACATAAAGAACAAAGCATTCTCGTGGGGCAAGGCTCTTGCGGGCGTTGCGGTTCAGCTTGTAACTTTAATAGCCGCGTCGGTTGCCGCGCTTGCTCTTTACTATCTGTTCGCGCTTTTGCTTTCGGGATTCGGCGTCCTGCCGTACCGCGGAATTTCCGCAATCAAATTTGCCGGGTCGGGACTCATGCTTTCGGCAACGGCGTTTGCTCTCGTGTTTGCCGTATTCTTCTATATAATATTAAAGCGCACGTTTGCCGTTAAGGCGTCCGACGTTGTGCGCGGTAACGCGCTTTTGTGGGCGGCGGTTGCGTTTGTACTCTCGTTTGCCGCTCCCGCTATAAGCTATCCGTTTACTTGCGTAGCTCTGTTCTCGCTTACCGCTATGCTTATGACGGTTATATTCAAACGTAAATTCAAGAATAAGTTCGGCGTGGATATAGAGCGTTTGTTCCTTTACGTTTGGAGCATAGTGTTTGCGCTTCCTCTTATTATGCCGCTTGTGTTTGCCGCTCAAACGCTTTATCCGCTTGTTTCGATAGTTGCGGTTTCGGCGATAATGATTTCTCTTTGCGGCTTTATAACGCCGTATGCCGATTACCTTAAACCCGTAATCGACCGCGGATTCAAAAAGCTTCCCATGCGTTCGGTTCGCTACGTGCGCACCGTTACCGAGAAGGTAGAGGACCGTGCAAAAAAAGGAAAATTCACCGAAGTTACAGTTAAAAAGGTAGTTACCGAAAAAGAACATTGGAATTATCATAACCGTATAGGTCTGAGTGCCGCGGCGATAATTTCGGCAATACTCGTAATAATCTTCGGTTCGATAAATACCACGTTCAGCTCCGCGGCTCTCGGTGAAACCGATTACTACAATTCGGTTTACGACGATTCGCTTGTTCTCGTTTACGAGCAGAACGGCAGTTCCGAAGGCAATCTGTCGGTAGAGGTTCACGACAAAATCGCTTATAACTATATACGCTACGCCGTAAACGACCTTAATTGGGATAGCGAGAAAAACGCATACACAAAAGCTTATTCGGGTAATAAATCGGCTGTGCTTCCCGTTACGCCTACGATTTCTGCCCGCGTAAACGACAAAGTGACTTTCGGTAACATTCCCGACATCGATAAGTCGCAGATTATAATCAAACTTACCGGCGCAAGCTCCGTTACAAAAGTAAGCTTTACCGCCGCAGACGCATCCGAAAGCGAGGAATACGAATTTACGAATCGTGAAGAACTTACTTTCTATCTGCCTTACGGATACGAACTCGAATCCATGAAGGTAGACGCCGATTGCTCGATAAGCTACGAACAGCATGTTTACGACATAAACAACTGGCGCAACATTGCGGGCAACGACCCCGACAAACTCGACGAATACTACGCGAGCAACAAAAGCGTAGGTCCTTATATACGCGGAGCAATGGTAATAAAAATCCGTCAAAGTCTTTAACGGGACATAACGACAACTTAAAATAAAGTTAAAAAGGCAAAAATGCTTAAAAAAATCGGCATTTTTGCCTTTTTGTATCGGGTTTACAGTAGACAAAATCCGTAATATTATGTTATAATACATGCGAGAAAAACTATTTGAAAAAGGTTGGGAATTTTTAATGATAACGATTCGCAAACCCAAAAACGCACTTAAATTCACCGCTCCCGCGGGTTGGTGGGGTTCTACTTGGCGCGAGGCGATACCGGTAGGTAACGGCGTTATAGGCGCGGCTGTATACGGCGGCGCGGCCAACGACGTAATTATGATAACACACAGCGATAGTTGGTGGCAGGGCGGCGTAGGCGTTTTGCAAGACGTTGCCGACAAACTCAAAGACGTTCGCAAGAAAATGGACGAAGGCGACGTAAAAGACGCCGAAAACATATTCAAAAACGCGCTTATAAGCAAGAACTACCGTCCTCAGCTAAGCTATCCGCTTCCGCTGTGCGATTTTCACGTTGACATGAGAATAGACAAGGCGGTTAAGGAATACAGTCGCGTGCTTAACATGGAAAGCGGCGAAACGGCGGTTTCGTTTAAAGACGGCGCAACGAGATACGAACGCTCGATGTTTGTTTCGCGTGCTCAAAATATGATTGTATACGAAATTATCCGTACGGGCAACAAGGCAATCGATGTTACGTTTTCGCTCGACTTACACGACAAATTCAATGTGCGCACGCCCGATGCGGTATCTAAATTTCCCGACGGCTTAAATGTTAAATACGAGAAATACTTTATGTGTTTTTCGGCGCGCAGCGACAACGGCACCGAGTTCGGCGCGGTGGGCTTTATAAACCACTACGGCGGCGAGCAGATAGTGGAAAACGGCGGAATCACCATTAAAGGCGCGGAAAAGGTGCTTGTGTTCCTTCGTCCGTTCGTAGAGAGTCAGCGCGAAAAAGAGTGGAAGTCGATTCGCGAGTCGTTGAAGTCGATTAAGTCAACCTACGAAAAATTACTCAAAGAGCATATACCTTTGCACAGCAAGCTTTTCGGAAGTGCCGAACTCGATTTGGAGGCGGAGAACCGCGACATGCCCGCCGACGAGCTTTTGCATAAAGCGTTTGTAGAGGGCGAGGTGAGTCCCGCTCTTTTGGAAAAGCTTTGGGCTTACGGCAGATACCTTATGATTTGCGGCGCGTCGGATGCGTCGCTTCCGTTGCCGCCTTACGGCTTGTGGTGCGGCGACTATAAAGCACCCAACAGTCAAATAAACGCATCGGGCAGTTTGCAGAACACTTATTGTCACGTGCTTGCAGGCAATCTTGCCGACCAAATGCTCAGCGTATTCACTTATTACGAGAGCGTGCTCGACGACCTCAAAAAGAACGCGTCGCGTCTTTACGGTTGCCGCGGCTTATTTATTCCGTCGGTTATGGCGCACGGCACGGGAGTGCTCGGCATGGTAGACAGCAGAGTTATTCACTTTACCGCAGTTGCGGGTTGGATAGCGCAGTTATTCTACGATTATTACCTTTACACCGATGACGTTAAATTCCTTAAAAACCGCGCATTGCCGTTTATGAAGGAAGTAGCACTGTTTTACGAGAATTTCTTAAAGCTCGACGCAAACAACAAGTACGACAGTTGTCCTTCGTATTCGCCAGACACCACTCCCGCAAATTACAGCAACGGCGGAGCGGATAAGTTTGACATAGCTCGCAATTCGACAATCGATTTTGCGGTAGTAAAAGAATTATTGAATAACCTTATCGAGGGTAGCGAGCGTGCCGCCATGAACAAGGCGGAAGTTCCCAAATGGAAAGACATGCTTACGCGCATGCCCGAGTACAAAGTGAACGACGACGGTACGGCGCGCGAATATTGCGATTCCGCATTTACCGACAACTATACGTCGGCGTCGACGGCGATGTTCTATCCCGTTTATCCGGGCTGTGAAATAACGCCCGACAACGCGGACGCCATTAAGCCTTTCGTGCTTGCCGCAAAGAAGAAGATTGCGGGAGCGTACAAAGAGCACAGCAGTATGAGTTTGTCGCGCTATGCGTCGATTTTCGCACGTATGGGTGACGGCGACATTGCGCTCGATATAATATCGTCTATAACCCGCAGTATGGCAATGGGCAATCTTGTGTTCTCGGCAAGCGACTGGCGAGGAATGGGCGTTGGCGGCAACGGCAGCTGGGCGCAGTACACCGTAGAGAGCAACATGGGCATTACGGGCGCAATGCAGGAAATGCTTGTGCAGTCCGATTCCGAAACCGTTCGCATACTTCCGGCGTTGCCTTCCGAACTTCAAAAGGGAACAATCGAAGGACTGCAAACCCGCACGGGTGTGGAAGTTACTTCGCTAAACTGGGATAAACGCAAAGGCATAGTGCTTGTTAAGCTTAAATCGCGCCGCGCAACGACAATCGATATTAAGTTGCCGTCGGGCACAAAGAAGTTTGTCAGCAAACCTGCGGGCGGCGAAAAAGTCGATTATGAAACGGGAACGGTAACGGGATATTCGCTTGCGGCGGGTAAGGTTTCGGCAATTGAAATCCGTTTCTGATTAGGGTAAACAATAAGACCGAACGGCAGTGCTTATCAAACGGGCGCGGCTTTTCGGTCTTTTTATTTTATAAGGAGAAAATTCATGATAAAGCATACTCCGCCTATGGGGTGGAACAGTTGGAATACTTTCGGCGAAAAGATTAACGAGCAGGTGGTGCGCGAAACAGCCGACGCAATAGTTAAAAGCGGACTTAAAGACTCGGGTTACGAGTACGTGGTTAT
This sequence comes from uncultured Clostridia bacterium, assembly GCA_947086925.1. Classification (GTDB taxonomy): domain Bacteria; phylum Bacillota; class Clostridia; order Christensenellales; family Pumilibacteraceae; genus Pumilibacter. The sequence goes on along the minus strand of CAMUAL010000021.1, from coordinate 1,307 downwards.
AGACGATTGTTGGTCGGAAAAAACGCGCGATAACCGCGGCAGACTTACCGAAGACAAAACAAAATTCCCGAGCGGCATAAAAAAGCTTGCCGATTATGTGCACTCTCTCGGCTTAAAGCTCGGCATATATTCTTGCTCGGGTCCGCTTACATGTGCGGGGTATCCCGGTTCGCTCGAACACGAGTTTACCGATGCGTCGACTTTTGCCGAGTGGGGCATAGATTTTCTTAAATACGATTACTGCTATCATCCGTCGTCCACTCACGGCAAATATTTGTACCGTCGCATGGGAACGGCTCTTGCCAACTGCGGACGCGACATACTGTTTTCGGCATGTACGTGGGGCGGCGACGAAACTCATACGTGGATAGACCAAACGGGCGCGGCAATGTGGCGCAGTACGGGCGATATTTTCGATACTTACGCAAGCTTGCGCGACATAATAAAACAGCAATATAAAATACTGTCGTACGGCGGCGTGGGTTGCTTTAACGATATGGATATGCTTATAACGGGCATGAACGGCAAAGGCAACGTGGGGCTTAAAGGCTGTACGTACGAGGAATATAAATTGCACATGAGCGTGTGGTCGATTCTCGCATCGCCGCTTATGATAGGTTGCGATATACGCAATATGGACGCCGATACCAAAGCACTTCTTACAAACAAAGAAATGCTTGCGATAAATCAGGACGTACGCGGCGCAAGAGCGTATATAGCCAACGAAACCGACCTGTTCGGCGTACCCGAGGCTAACGTATCGCCCATATTCTGCCGACTCATGAATAACGGCGACATTGCGGTATGCTTCACCAACTTGGGCGACGACAAAGCCACGTATTCGCTTATGGCCGAGCAAACGGGGCTTACGTACTCTTGCGGCAAAACGCTTACGTGCACCGACGTATGGAGCGGCGAAAACTTTAAAATAGAAAACGAGTGCCTGTGCGTGCCGTTAGAGCCGCATAGCTGTAAATTTTACAGAGTCACGGTGAAATAGCCGTGCCTTGCGTTAAGTGCGGCAGAGAGCTTAATGCCACCGAAATCGGACTGTCGAAAAAGCTTATAAACCGAGGGGGTACAAAACTCATGTGCTTACAATGCCTTTCGGAATATTTCGGTGTAACAAAGGAGCGACTTATCGAAAAGGCGGAAGAATTTCGCAAATCGGGTTGCACTTTGTTTCCGCCCGATAAAGATTGAATTATAACGGCAATAAAAAAAGACTGTGCAAATTACCGTAATTCCCACCGGGAATTTAATAAAACGCAAATAAAAAGATTTAGGCATAGCGTTAAGCTGTGCCT
>CAMUAL010000020.1 GCA_947086925.1 uncultured Clostridia bacterium | reverse complement strand
TGCAAAGGAAATGCGGGAAGAATTTTACAAAGCGAATTTGGATTCCGTATCCGAGGTTTACGCCGAAACGGAAAGCGGCGGTGAAACCGCGGGTTACACTTCTAATTACATTAAGGTGTATTCGGGTGTGCCGTTAGGCGAAATCAAAAAAGTGAAATTAAAATATTTATATAAAGAAGGAGTTAAAGCCGAAAATTATGAAGAATAACTGTGTATTTTGCGCAATACAGGAAGGGGAGATTCCGTCACAGCGTTTTTACGAGGACGACCGCATGATAATAATTAAGGACATCGAGCCAAAGGCAAAATTGCATTATCTTGCAATTCCCAAAAAGCATTATAAACTTTTATCCGAAATGACGGATTCCGACCGCGAAGATTTGGGAAAAATCCTTGCCACTATTCCTACGCTTGCCGATAAACTCGGACTCGGAGGCGGTTATCGTCTTGTAATAAATCAGGGCGACGACGCGGGACAAACGGTGTTCCATTTGCATATTCACATACTCGGCGGGCAGAAAATGGATTTTCCCGAATTATAAATTAAAAGGCATAAAAACATTTGACATTATCTTCTTACTCGGGTATAATATATCGGTAAGTAAACGCTTTGGAGCAAAGGTGGTGTAATTTAGATGTCCGTTATCAAGGTAGGAGAAAACGAATCTCTCGACAGCGCACTTAAACGCTTTAAGCGCAAATGTCAAAAAGATAACATTATGGGCGACATGAGACGTAAAGAGCATTACGAAAAACCGTCTGTTCGCAGAAAGAAGAAATCCGAAGCAGCCCGTAAACGCGGCTCGAAAGGCTAAATAAAGCAAAACGAACGTAAATTTAATTACGTTCGTTTTTTTATACGATTACGAAATGATTTTACGGTTGTCGAAAAAACGGTAGCTTTACAGATTGTACGGTTTGACGAAAAACGGTAGCTTTACAGATTCTACGGTTGACGTTAAAAGAATCAGGCGAATATTTCTTCGGAGGGCGGAGTTTGCCCGTCGGCAGATTCGGGCATTTGTGTCGGATTCAGTTTTTCGAAAGTTTCGTGTATAAGCTCGGAAGGGTATAGTTTTGCAGATATATCTAAGCTTACGGTTTTGCCGTACTTATCGGTAATTATTATGCGCTCGCCGTGTTTTAACGGCTTATATTCCATATTTTGAATTTCTTGCTTATAAACGCATATAAAGCGATTATCGTTTAACTTCCGGTTACTGCTTTTGCAGTTTAAAATAAGCTCGTCAGGGGAAACGAATATATCCCACGAATTTTGTCCGCTCACGAATACCCCGCCGCCGCCGAAAATCACACCAAGCGCGCCGAAAGCGTTTATTGCTGCGTTTTTCGCCGTGTTGGCGTTTTTATTCATAAGTCCCGAAAAGTAGGTGTATTCTTTGCCTTTTCCGTATGTTTTAGAGCAAAACGAGTCCGGATTATCCATATTCTTTTTTACTTGTTTGGCTACGATTGCTTCGTTTATGCCCAATATAAGAAATACAACAGCTATAATAGCGAGAAAAAATGCTATTATTTTGGGAGTTTCGTTGTCTATAACTATTCCCGTTACAATGCAGGCTATTGCACCCGCAGCCATAATGCCGAAAGCAACGAGCATTATTTTTGCACGTTTCTTTGCGTCCATTTATAAAACCTCCGTTTACAAATCTCTAAACAGCATTTTTATTATATCATAATACATGCTTTTTTGTAAATAGTAATAATGAAAAAATTTATTCATTTAAAGTATCGCGACATATGATTTATTTGCTCGAAAACCGACGTGTTTTGTCGATTACGGTTTTCGTCTTCCTCAAAATGCTATAATTGTTTCATTACTACGGCAGGAGGATAAAAATGGCTAATAAAGCGGGTTATGAGTACAGTGAGTTGAAGCGCAGGGCACTGCTTGCAAAGGAACGGCTTAAAATGGGGTATTGGCAGCGCATGTGCGACGAAAAAGAAAAAGCCTTGGAAAAAATCGGAAACAGTAACGACAACGTGCGACTGATTACCGATTTACAGCACGAGAAATTCAAGCGCGACGAGCATAAAGCGCTTAATTGCGAAAAGGCGAACGAGGAAGAAGAGTTTTACGTCAAGGTTTGTTCTATTCTCGAAAACGACGAAAATTCCATGAATCCCATAGGACAACTTATAAACCGTGACGAATTCGACAAAATGGACGAGGGCAACAAACAGCGTTATATACTGCAACTTGCTCGCAAATTCGGAGAGATGCGCGAGCGTTATTACCGTGAGCGCAACGGCAAAAGCGGTTGACTTTATCATGCCGATATGTTAAAATTTTTCTATGAGTTTTTTACTTTCAGAACTTAACGAAGAACAGTTAAAACCAGTACTCGACACCGAGGGAGCGGTTTTGGTAACGGCGGGTGCCGGTAGCGGCAAGACCCGCCTTTTAACGCATCGAATAGCATATTTGGTAACCGAAAAGAATGTCAATCCGTATAATATACTTGCCATAACTTTTACAAACAAAGCGGCAAGCGAAATGCGCGAAAGGCTTGCGGCAATGATACCGAACGCCGCCGACGGCATGCTTATATCCACTTTTCACTCTATGTGCGTGCGGATTTTGCGCAGGTTTATCGACCGTATAGGATACGATAAAAATTTTTCGATTTACGGCGAGGACGAAAAGGAAAGAATAGTCAAAAACATAATAAAGGCAAAGGAATTAGATGCAGAGGAGCTTGTAAAAAAGGCGATATGGTCGATTTCCGACGCAAAAAACGACGGACTTACACCCGAAGAATACAAAAAGCACAACGAGTATTACGATAATATCGATGAAATCTGCATAATATATGCGGAATATCAGAAAGAGCTAAAACGTAATAACGCGCTCGATTACGACGATTTACTGCTTGTAACGCATAAATTGCTTACCGAGGATTCCGACGCTTTGCAGTATTGTCAGAACCGATTTAAATATATTCACGTAGACGAATTTCAAGATACCAACACCGTTCAGTACGACCTTGTGCGTTTAATAGGCGCAAAGTACGGCAACGTGTTTGCAGTCGGCGACGAGGACCAATGTATTTACGGCTGGCGCGGCGCGGATTTTCGTAATATTTTCAATTTTACACATGACTTCGAGGGGTGCAGAGTTTACAAGTTGGAGCGCAACTACCGCTCGACTCAGAATATACTTAATGCGGCAAACAGAGTTATCAAGCACAATACCGCACGGCTCGAAAAAACTTTGTGGACAGATAACGGGCAGGGCGACCCTATCGAATTTTACAGAGCAAATTCCGAACAGGAAGAAGCTCATGCGGTAGTAAACAGCATTGTCGGTTTGGTTCGGAACGGAAAGTACAAGTTTTCCGATATAGCGATACTAATGCGTTTAAACGCGCTTTCGCGTTCGTTCGAGGAAAAGCTTTTGCAGTACGGAATACCGCACAAAATTTTCGGCGGCTTCAAATTCTTCGAGCGCAAAGAAATCAAAGACCTTTTGGCGTACTTAAAAGTTTTGGGGAATCCCGCCGACAGCGAAGCGCTTGTGCGTATTATTAACTTCCCTAAGCGCGGAATAGGCGACGGCACAATAGCGCAACTGCGCAATTATGCCGCGGTTACGGGAAAAAACGTAACCGACGTAATACTCGGCATAAAAACGAATCCCGATTTGCCGCTTTCGGTAGTCAAAAAAATAGCGGGATTTTCAGAACTTCTCGAAATGCTTTACGAAGTTAAAAAGAACTGCGGAATTTACGAGCTTGTCGACAGACTCGTGTCCGCGCTCGGACTTCACGTTCTGTACGGCGGCGACGATGAGGAGAGCCGCAACCGTCTTATGCACATAGAGGAATTTCTTGCATCGGTCAAACAGTTCGAAGAAGCAAACGAAGGCGCGGATTTAAGCGACTATCTGCAAATGATAAGTCTTTATTCCGATACCGACGAAATGGACGGAAGCGACTACGTAAGTATAGCAACGGTTCACAGTGCGAAGGGTTTGGAATTCAAGGTTGTTTACATAGTAGGACTCGAAGAAGGAATTTTTCCTATTATCCGCATGGATTCGAGCGAGGACGAACAAGAGGAACGCAGACTGTTTTATGTTGCCGTAACTCGTGCAAAAGAGAGGCTGTTTACCACATATTCGGCGTCGCGGTTTTTGTACGGACAGCGTAAACAGATGTTCCCGACAAGATTTTTAAAGGAAGCGGGAATAGTTCCCGATACGGTATCTTATTCGGGTAGCCGCAGATACGGCTCGGCATACTCCGACTCCGCGCCTTCATACTCGCATACCGCGCCTAATGCGTCGCAAGCCAAACCCATTGTTCAACGACCTGCCGCCGCACCCGCAAAGCAAAGCGCGGATTTATCGGGATTTACTGTCGGAGCGGAAGTTATGCACCCCAAGTTCGGTAAAGGCGTTATCGTTAATGTTTCAGATGAGCATAACAGTAAATATGCGCAGGTGTCGTTCGATACGGTGGGAAACATAACTCTCGCACTCGATTATGCGCCGCTCAAACTTTGTAATTAAAGGAGTAATACCTTTGTGGACAGAATGAAAGAACTTGTTGATAAATTGAACGACTACGCCTTTCATTATTACGTGCTCGATAATCCCATAGTGGCGGATTCGCAGTATGATGCTTTGTACGACGAACTTGTTGCTTTGGAAAAAGCCGAGGGGCGTGTATTGCCCGATTCTCCCACGCGAAAAATAGGCGGCGAGCCGGTGAAGGCTTTCGGACAACACGAGCATATCAACAAGCTTTACAGTCTTGATAAATGCAATGATTTCGACGGCTTACGTGCGTTCGACGAGAAGATAAGAAAGGCGGCGGGCGGCAATGTTTTATATACTTTGGAGTATAAATTAGACGGACTTACGCTTTGTTTGACTTACGAGAACGGATTTTTCAAGGGGGCATCTACGCGCGGCAACGGCAGTGTGGGTGAGGACGTAACCGCTCAGGTGGCGACCATAAAATCAATTCCGCCATCGATAGCGTATAAAGGTGTTTTGGAAGCGCAAGGCGAGGGAATAATGCGGTGGAGCGCGTTTAACAAATACAACGAGAGTGCCGACGAACCGCTTAAAAATCCGCGCAACGGCGTTGCGGGAGCAATAAGGAATTTAGACCCCAAAGTAACGGCAAAGCGCAATCTCGATATACTGTTTTACAACGTGAATTACAAGAGCGACGGCGGCATTGATTCGCAGTCCGATTCAATCGAATTTTTGAAATCTCAGCGTTTTAAAACGGGCGTAATTTGGAAAAGCGAATCAATCGAGGAAATAATAGAAATCATAAAAAACGTGAACCGCGATTCGCTCGATTATCTTATTGACGGAATGGTGATAAAGGTTGACGATTTTTCTTTGAGAGAAAAACTCGGATACACCGATAAGTTCCCGCGATGGGCAATAGCTTACAAGTTCGAGGCGGAAGAAACTTCTACCGAGCTTAAAGATATAGTTTGGCAGGTAGGACGCACGGGCAAACTCACTCCGCTTGCTCTGCTTGCTCCCGTTCAGCTTTGCGGTGCTACCATATCGAAAGCCACGCTTAACAATTACGGCGATATAATGCGTAAAAAGGTAAAAATAGGAAGTACTGTTTTTATTAGGCGCAGTAACGACGTTATTCCCGAAATACTCGGTATAGCAGAGGATAAAGGAGGAAAAGAAGTAAACGCTCCCGAAATTTGCCCAGCTTGCGGAACAAAACTTTACGAATTGGGTGCACACATATTTTGCCCGAACGAAAACGGTTGTCCGCCGCAGATTTGCGGAAGAATCGAGCATTTCGCGTCTAAGGACTGCATGGATATAGACGGTGTATCCGATAAAACCGTGTTTCAGCTTTACGATAAGCTCGGAGTGCACTCGGTGACGGATTTATACGGACTTACAAAAGACGATTTAAGCCTACTCGACGGCTTCAAAGATAAGAAAATTTCAAACTTTATCGATTCGGTGCAAAAGAGCAAAAACGCCGATTTGCCGCATTTTGTAAATGCTTTGGGTATACCGAACGTAGGCAAGGTGGCGGCGCGCGTTCTTGCGGAAACCTTTAAAAGCATAGACGCTTTAATGAAAGCGAGCGCGGAAGAACTTACGGCTGTTCCCGAAGTGGGCGATATTGTTGCGAAAAGCATAGTAGATTATTTCTCGGAACACGGCGGACTTATAGAAAAATTCAAGCAGATAGGCATTAACCCCGTTTACGAAAAAGCGAACGGAAACGGATATTTTGCAGGCAAAAAGGTTGTGCTTACGGGAAAAATTTCAATGTCTCGCACGGCGGCGGCAGACTTACTGCGCGGCATGGGGGCAACGGTGTCCGATACGGTAAGCAAAGACGTAGACGTTGTTATAGCGGGCGAGGATGCGGGCAGTAAGCTGAGTAAAGCAATTAAGCTCGGCAAAAAAATTATAGACGATAAAGAGTTTACACGGCTTATAAACGCTTGAAAAATCGGAAATAAAATGATATAATGGTATAAGCGAAAACCAAAAGGAAACAAGCGAATGAAAAGCATGACCGGATACGGCAAGGGTGTGTGCAGTCGCGACGGCAAAACCGTTACCGTAGAACTCAAAGCCGTAAATAATCGGTACTTGGAAATAAATTCACGTCTCGGTAAGTCGTTTGCGGCATGCGACGATATAATACGCAAGCAAATAGGCGCAGTGATTAAGCGCGGAAGCGTGGATGTTTATTTTTCGTTTGAAAACTCATCGGGAGCGAACTCTGAGTTAAAGCTCGACCTTGCGCTTGCGTCGGAATACGTAAAAGCGGCAAAAACTTTGCGCGACGAATTTATGCTCGATTGCGACTTGGGTGCAACCGCACTGTTGCGTCTTCCCGAGGTTTCGGCATTGCAACCGCTTAAAGACGACCCCGAGCTTATCAAAGAGCTTGCTGCCGAAGCAACGAAAGAGGCGGTAGTGAATCTCGACGGCATGCGTTTAACCGAGGGCGAAGGAATTAAATCCGATTTGGCGCATTTGATTTCCACAATAGTGAGCTCGCTCGAAAAAGTGGTGGCACGCGCGCCGATAGTAGTTGAAGATTACCGCAAAAAGCTGACCGACAGAATAAGCGAACTTCTTAAAGACGTTAAAATCGACGAAGTACGGTTACTTAACGAAGTTGCGTTCTTTGCCGACAAAGCCGATATAAACGAAGAAATTTCGCGGCTTTCGTCGCACATTAAGCAGTTTACGTCATGTCTTAACGGCAGTGAACCGCAAGGAAGAAAGCTCGACTTTTTGTCGCAGGAGATAAACCGTGAAATAAATACCATGGGCAGTAAATCGAACGACATGGAACTTACGAAGCTTGTGGTTGAAATGAAAAATCAGCTCGAAAAAATCAAAGAGCAAATACGCAACGTAGAGTAATTAAGTTATGCACATGAAAAAAGGTTTACTGATTGTTTTATCGGGTCCGTCGGGAGCAGGAAAAGGAACTATATACAATGCGGTTTTAGACAGATTGCCGCAACTGAAAAAATCGATTTCGGTAACAACGCGAAGTCCGAGAAACGGCGAAACCGACGGAGTGCAGTATTATTTCCGCACCGTTGCGGAATATAAACGAATGAAGGAGAACGGCGAGTTTCTCGAAACCGCCGAGGTATACAAAAACTTTTACGGTACACCGAAAGCTCCCGTGTTCGAAATGTTGGAACGCGGAGAGGACGTGTTTTTCGAGATTGACACCGAGGGAGCAAGACAGATAAAAGAAAAATATCCCGAGTGCGTATCGGTGTTCATAATGCCGCCGTCGTTTGAAATACTCGAAAACAGACTGCGTAGCCGAGGTACCGAAAATGAAGAAAGCTTGGTAACCCGCATAGGTTCGGCAAAGAGCGAACTTGCAAAATACAGGCAGTTCGACTACATTGTGTTTAACGACGATATAGTTAAGGCAACAGACGAAGTGGTTAATATAATCCTGTCGGAACGCTGTAAAATATCGCGTAACGTCGGAAAAATAGAAAAAATGTTAAATACCGAAAAAACGGAGAAATAGAACAATTATGATGATTGACCCGCCCATTGACAAACTTGTAGATAAAGTAGGCTGCAAATACGCGCTCGTTTGCCTTGTGACAAAGCGTTCGCGTCAGCTTCTCGACAAAAAGTCCGAGATGCTCGATGCTGAAAATATTCGTGCGGTATCTTATGCCGCTCACGAAGTATACGACGGCAAAGTGGAAGCAAGATACGAGGACGATTGATTGACTCTTTCGGGAAAAACCGTAACGGTAGGCGTAACCGGCGGAATAGCCGCTTATAAAGCGTGCGAGCTTGTAAGCCTTCTTAAAAAGGCGGGAGCCGACGTGCACGTAGTTATGACCGAGCATGCCGCCCGTTTTGTTGCGCCGCTATCGTTTGAAGCACTCAGCGGCAACCGCGCCGTAACCGATATGTTCGATTCCGACCACGATTGGGAAATCGGGCATATTTCGCTTGCAAAAAAATCCGATTTGTTTGTTGTTGCACCGTGCACAGCCAACCTTGCGGGCAAGCTCGCATGCGGAATTGCCGACGATTTTCTGTCTACCACGCTTATGGCAACCAAAGCTCCGATTTTGCTTGCCCCCGCAATGAATACGGGTATGCTTACAAGCAAAGCTTACACGGCAAATGCGGAAACGCTTAAAAAAAGGGGCGTTTTATTTATAGAATCCGACAGCGGATACCTTGCATGCGGTGACGTGGGAAAAGGCAGAATGGCAGAGCCGAAAGCCATATTCGAGCGCGTACAAAGTATTTTATGTGCCAAGAGCGACTATAAAAATAAAACCGTTCTTATAACGTCGGGCGGCACGCGCGAGCCTATTGACCCCGTACGGTTTATCTGCAACCGTTCGAGCGGAAAAATGGGTGCGGCTATTGCCGAATGTGCGGCAAGGCGCGGGGCAAACGTGATTTACGTATGTTCTTCCGATGCCGTAAAGCCTCAGACCGACGCCGAAATAATAACGGTAGAAACAACCGCGCAAATGGCGGATGCTGTAATAGGCAACTGTGAGCGCGCCGACATTGTAATCAAAGCCGCCGCACCTGCGGATTATTCTCCGCAGACGGTGGAAAAGAATAAAATAAAAAAGCAGAGTTTTTCATTATCGTTTAAAAAGAATCCCGATATTGCCGCACAGATAGGTAAAATCAAAGGCGACAGAAAGCTTGTTATATTTTCCGCCGAAACGGAAAATCTCGAAGAAAACGCAAGATGTAAGCTGAAAAACAAAAACGCCGATATGGTAGTTGCAAACAACGTATTGCAAGAGGGCGCGGGATTTTCGGTTGATACCAACATTGCAACCCTAATTACCGACTCGAAAGTTTTACGGCTCGGCAAAATGAAAAAATCCGAACTTGCCGAAATTATCTTGGACGAAATATCCGATTTGAAATGATAGCGGAAGTTATAGTAGACATTTCCAATTCCGAAGTCGATAGAATTTTCGACTATTCGTTCAACGACCCCGATATAGTAACAGGCTGCCGCGTACTTATTCCGTTTGCTGGCAGAAAAATAGAAGGCTACGTTGTAGGCATTAAAGACAATACAACCGTGCCTGCGGATAAACTCAAAGAAATCGATTCCGTGTTGGACGACCGACCCGTTATAGGCGGTGAAATGCTCGAACTTATGCGCTATATGTGCGAAAGGTATCATTTGCGCATTGTGGACGCGTTAAGGCTGTTTATTCCCGCGCAGATGCGCGGCGGCAGAATCAAAGAACTCAAAAAAAAGTTTGTTAAAATATCACCCGAATATATAGGTGTGAATCCCGCTACGTTTATACGTCCGTCGGCAAAAGCGCAAATGGAAGTATACGAATATGTTGCGAAAAACGGCGAGACCGACACTGCATATTTGGGGCGTGAATTTTCGGCGGCGGCTGTAAGAAATCTTACCGAAAGGGGAATTTTCACTGCGTTTGAAAAATCCGCGCGGCGCACTCCGTATTCTGCGGTATCGGGCGAATCCGCTACCGTTACTTTAACCGAAACTCAGCAGTCCGCTGTAAACGCGGTCACGGGTGCGGACGGCGACGTATTTTTACTGCACGGAGTTACGGGTAGCGGAAAAACCGAAGTGTATATGCGTTGTATCGACGCGGCACTGAAAAGCGGCAAAACCGCAATCATGTTGGAACCCGAAATATCCCTAACTCCGCAAGTGCTTAAAAATTTCCGTGCGCGGTTCGGCGACAGCGTTGCCATACTGCACAGCGGACTCGGTGCGGGCGAGCGTTTCGACGAGTGGCGCAGACTTTTGTGCGGCGAGGCGAAAGTTGCGGTTGGCGCGCGCTCGGCTATATTTGCACCCGTGGAAAACGTAGGACTTATTATAATCGACGAAGAACACGATTCAAGCTACATATCCGACAGTAATCCAAGGTATTCAACCGTGGAAGTTGCACAATTCAGAGCACGGTACAATAGTTGTAATCTTTTGATGGGTAGCGCAACTCCGTCGGTGGAATCGTACTATAAAGCCAAAGCCGGCGAATACAGGCTTATAGAAATGCGCGAACGGATTGCGGGCAGACCGCTTCCCGATATAGAAATAATAAATATGTGCGATGAGCTTCGCGCAGGCAATAACGGCTTTTTTTCGCGGCGGCTTACAAATGCACTCGACGATTGCATGCAAGAGGGCAATCAAGCAATAATATTTATTAACCGACGAGGTTACGCATCGTTTATGATGTGTCAATCGTGCGGGTACGTGGCAAAGTGCGAGCGTTGCGATGTTTCGCTTGTGTATCACCGCGAAGAAAACGTACTTAAATGTCATTACTGCAACAATCGTTACGAGCCCTTGGATATTTGCCCAGTGTGTCACAGTCCTCATTTAAGGCAAGGTTATATGGGCACGCAAAAGGTGGCCGAACAGCTGAAAAAAATGTTCCCCTATAAAACCGTGCTGCGCATGGATAACGACACCACTCAGAATAAAGACGCGCACCTCGATATATTAAAACATTTCGGCTCGGGCGAAGCGGATATACTTGTGGGAACTCAGATGATAGCCAAAGGTCACGATTTTCCCGACGTTACGCTTGTCGGGATAGTCGACGCGGATATGAGCTTGCACTTTGCAGATTATCGGGCAACCGAGCGTACTTTTCAGCTTATAACACAGGTTGCGGGGCGTGCGGGTCGCGACGTTAAGCCGGGACGCGTGGTACTGCAAACGTACACGCCGAATCATTACGTTTACAGACTTGCCGCAAAAAATGATTACACGGGTTTTTTCGATAAAGAGTGCAATTTGCGCGAGGTTACTAAATATCCTCCGTTTTCAAAAATCGTGCGCGTGCTCATAACTTCCGAGCAAGAGGACACGGCGTTCGGTGTACTCAAAGCGAATTTCGACGATATAAATGCGCTTGCACGGGAAAATTCGCAGTGTTTTGCGTATCTTTCGGCAATGAAGTCGCCTGTAAAAAAGATTCAGGACAAATACAGAGTGCAGATAATAGCGCGGATAACCGACAACAGCGATTATCTTATCAAACGAATTTACGAAATTACCGATAGTCACGCAAATAACAAAGTTACGTGTTTTGTTGAAATAAACCCCGCAAATATGAGTTAAAGAGGTGAATTTATGGCTTTAAGAGAAATTGTCAAGCTCGGCGACGAGGTTCTGAGAATGAAGGCAAAAGAAGTTATCGATTTCAACGGTAATCTTTCGGTGCTTATAGACGATATGTTCGATACTATGTTTAAGGCGGACGGTGTCGGACTTGCCGCGCCTCAGGTTGGCATTACGCGCAGAATATGCGTAGTGTCGGTTGACGGCGGAAAAACAAAATACGAGCTTGTGAATCCCGTTATTTTAAAACAAAGCGGAATCCAACGCGGTGCAGAGGGGTGTCTTAGTTGTCCTAACCGCAGCGGAATTGTGGCTCGTCCGAAAAAACTTACGGTCAAAGCGCAAGACCGCACTGGCGAATATAAAACTTATAAAGTAGACGGTTTCACCGCCGTTGCTTTTTGTCACGAAATGGACCACTTAGACGGTGTGCTGTTTATAGACAAAATCGAACCCGAGGATAAATAATGCGTATAGTTTTCATGGGTACGCCCGAATTTGCCGTTCCCGTGCTCGGCGCACTTTGCGGTGCGGGATACGAGATTGCGGCGGTAATTTCGCAACCCGACCGAGAAAAAGACAAAAAGGGCAATGTGATTGCAACTCCCGTCAAGCGTTATGCGTCGGAAAACGGACTTAACTGCTTGCAATTCGACAGAGTGTCGCAACACGTTGCCGAGCTTAAAGCACTTAAACCCGATGTAATGATTACGGCGGCGTACGGGCAATTATTGAGTGCCGACGTACTCGATGTCGCGCCGCTCGGCGTACTCAACGTACATGCGTCGATACTTCCCGAATACCGAGGTTCGTCACCCATACAAACCGCGTTATTGTGCGGCGAGAGTGAAACGGGCGTTACAATAATGAAAACCGATATAGGCATGGATACGGGCGATATTTTAAGTATGGTTAAAGTACCCGTGCTATGTTCGGACAATGCACAGACTCTTACCGACAAGCTTTCAGGCATAGGGGCGGAACTGCTCGTAAAAACCCTGCCCGATTACGCCGCGGGAAAAATTAAGCCGATTAAGCAAGACGATTCTAAGGCAACTCACTGTAAAAAAATAATTAAAGCCGATGCGCTTATAGATTGGAAATCGTCCGCTCATGAAATCTCGTGCAAAGTGCGGGCATTCAATCCGTGGCCGGTGGCGTTCAGTTACCTTGACGGCGTGCCGTTTAAGATATACGCGGCGGAAGAGGTCAAAGGGAATTTCGGTGCGGCGGGTACCGTTACCGTGAGCGCAAACAACATGACGGTTGCTTGCGGCGAAGGCGGACTCAAACTGCTTAGCGTTCAAATTCCCGGGAAAAAGGTTTTGCCGATAGCCGATTTTTTGCGCGGCAAAAAAATAGTCAATCAAAGCGTGCTTAATAATGACTGACGTAAACGAAACGGTATACGGACTTTTAATGAAGGTGTTCCGTGACAACGCATATGCGTCAATCGAACTTAATACCGTTCTTAAAAGCTGTGCCGAGAGCGACCGACCGTATATAACAAAGCTCTTTTACGGAGTTTTGGAGCGCAACGTGTATTACGATTACGCAATTTCATGCTTTGCCGCGGAAAAACCTAAAAAGCCGATTGCGGTAATACTTAAAATGGGTCTGTATATGCTCGAATACATGAGTATACCTAAATATGCCGTTGTGGATAACATGGTAAAACTGAGCAAAAAGCTCGGCAAAGGAGGCGCGGCGGGATTTATAAATTCCGCGCTTCGCAGATTTTCACCGCCCGAACTGCCGAAAGAGGGTAAACCAGAGCGGCTTTCGGCGGAATTTTCTTATCCGTTATGGCTTACAGAAATTCTGATAAACGATTACGGTTACGAGTTTGTAAGAGATATGCTTTCGCATAAAAGCGAACAACGTGCGCACGTTCGTGTAAATTACGGAGTGCTTACGTTAGCCGAATTTGAAACCAAGTACGCCGATTTTTTAAATCACACGGATACCGAAACTGCCGATTTGCAACCGTCGGGCGCGGGATACTATGCGTCGCGCAAATTCCTGAAAAGTGCAAACCCGCACGATTACGTAGTGCAGTCGGCAGCGTCTGTAATTGCGGCAAATGCGTATGTATATAATTTTTCGGGGATACAAACGGCCCTCGATTTATGTGCGGCACCGGGCGGCAAGGCTGTGCTTACGGCTCAGCTTACGGGGGCAAGCGTTACGGCATGCGATATTCACAAACATCGCACCGAACTGATAAAAAAGTATGCGCATAATTGCGGCACTTCGCTTACCGTTTGCGTAAACGACGCCGCCGTTTTAAATGAAAAATGGAAAAACGCATTCGATTTGGTTATTTGCGACGTTCCTTGCAGCGGAATAGGCGTTGCGGGGTCAAAACCCGACATTCTGTTCAACAGGTCGGCGGGCGATATAACCGAACTGTGCGACTTACAGCAAAAAATATTGCAAACAGCAAGTAAATACGTAAAAGTCGGCGGCAGACTTTGTTATTCGACTTGTACGGTTATAAAAAAAGAAAATTCCGAAGTCGTTAGCCGTTTTGCGAAGGAAAACGAAAATTTCGTGCGTGTTAAGCTTAAATCTCTGCTCGGGGGAATTGAAACGGAAGAAATAGCTCTGTTTCCGCACATACACAACACCGACGGCTTTTATGTGGCGGCACTCGAAAGAATTAGTTAAAAGCAAAAGGAAAATAAAAAAATGCGAAAAATCCTTTTGGATTACGATTTAAACGAACTGAAAAACGAGGTTGTTGCTTTGGGACTGCCTGCTTTTCGAGCGGGGCAAATTGTAAAGTGGTTGTATAGCGGCGCGGATTTTCGGCAAATGACAAATCTCTCGCTTGATTTGCGCAGTAAACTTGCGGAAAATTACATTGCCGTGCCTCTTAAAATAAAAGAAAAGTTCGAATCGAAAGACGGTTCCGTCAAATTTTTATACGAATATCACGACGGTAATATAATAGAGGGCGTTTATATGCCGCATTCGTACGGTAACACTCTGTGTGTTTCTACGCAAGTCGGTTGCCGCATGGGGTGCGCGTTTTGTGCGTCGGGTATAGGCGGACTTGTGCGCAACTTATCGGCGGGTGAAATCGCGGCTCAGGTTATAGCGGTAAACGCATATTTGGGCGGCAGTATCTCCGACAGAAAACTCGGCAACATAGTGCTTATGGGTAGCGGCGAACCGCTCGATAATTACGATAACGTGACAAAGTTTATAAAGCTTATAACAAGCAAGGACACTCTCGACTTCGGTATGCGCGCAATTTCGCTTTCTACTTGCGGCATAGTCGAAAACATACGCCGTCTTGCAGACGACGGATTTACCGTTACTCTTTCGCTGTCATTGCACTCTACAACAGACGAAAGTCGGCGTGAGCTTATGCCCATAGCAAACAAGTACAATTTAAACGAGGTTATAAACGCAGTTAAGTATTATTTTGAAAAGACGGGACGGCGCGTTATATTCGAGTACGCGCTTGTCAAAGGAAAAAACATGAGCTTTTTCGATTGCAAGCGTCTGCGCGAGCTTACGCGCGGCTATCCGAGTCATGTCAATCTCATAAAACTTAATTACGTAAAAGAAAAGGGCATGTCGGGTTGCACCGACGAAGAAGCGGAGAGATTCCGCAGTAAGCTTGAAGAACTCGGGGTTTCGGCAACAGTGCGCCGTTCGTTCGGTAACGATATAGGCGGTGCGTGCGGTCAGCTTAGGAGAAGTTACATTGCAAAAGGGTAGAGTAGTAAAAGTATTATCCGACAGATTTGCCGTGTATACCGACGGAGCGGTTGCAGAGGTTAAAGCCCGAAAGCGGTTAAAAAGGGAAATTCTGCCCGTTTCGGGAGATATTGTTTTATTGGAACAAGCGGAAAACGAGTATGTACTTTCGGCAATCGAGCAGAGAAAAAGCAGAATCGTGCGTCCGCCGATAGCGAATGCCGACCAAATAATAATAACGCTTGCGCCCGTACCCGAAGCAGACTTTTTTACAATAGACAAAATGCTTATAAACGCGCATAAAGCGGGACTGCTTACCGTTATATGCGTAAACAAAACCGACATAACGCCGAAAGGATTTTTCGAAAATGTGTATTCGCAATACAACGGTGTTGCCGATAGCGTGGTGTCGGTATGCGCGGCAAAATCGGATATAACGGCATTAAAAGAGCTTTTACACGGTAAATTTTCATGTTTTGCAGGTCAGTCGGCTGTCGGTAAAACGTCGCTTATAAACGCAATATGCGGTTTAAACCGCGAAGTCGGCGCGCTCAGCGAAAAAACCATGCGCGGCAAAAATACCACTACGGGAGTGGAGCTAATCAGGCTTTATGACGATACGTTTATAGCAGATACGCCGGGATTCGGCGCACTCGACATAGCTGACGTAGATGCCGCAGAATTACCGCTTTATTACGAAGAATACGTTAAAATCGCAGGTATGTGCAAATATCATATGTGTACGCACACCGGCGAACCCGATTGTGCGGTGCGTGAGGCGGTGAAGTCGGGCGAGCTTAATAAACAGAGATATGAGCGTTACTTGATTTTACAAGAGGAACTGAAGAAAAACAATATTTATCGCAAAAATCGGAGAAAAACATATGAAAAACAATAACGTAAAAGTTGCGCCGTCAATTTTGAGTGCCGATTTCGGCAGAATGAACGAAGAAATCGCCCGCATGGAAGAAAGCGGTGCAGATGTAATCCATTGCGACGTTATGGACGGAATATTCGTGCCGAATATTACTTTCGGATTTAAAATGATTGCCGACATAAAGAAGAAAACAAAATTGCCTTTGGACGTTCACCTAATGATTGACCGTCCCGAACGGTATGTAGAGCGGTTTATAGACTCGGGTGCGGATTGGCTCACGATTCATTATGAGGCAACAAATTTGCTTATTCCCACGCTTGAAAAAATCAAAGCGGCGGGTGTTAAGTGCGGTGCGGTAATAAGTCCCGATACTCCCACGGGCGTGCTTAAAGATTGCTTTGATATGTGTGACGTAGTATTGCTTATGAGCGTTTATCCGGGATTCGGAGGGCAGAAATTTATAGAAAAGTCGTTAGAGCGCATGCGAGAGCTTAAATCGATGCGCGAAGAAACGAAATCTTCCGTACTTTTGGAAATCGACGGCGGAGTGACCGAACGGAATGCGAGCGAAATAGTTAAGGCGGGCGCAGACGTGCTTGTTGCGGGCAATACGCTTTTTTCGGCAACCGACCCCGCAAGCGTTATAAAATCGTTTCACAATTTATGAAAAAAGGATTGTTATTTTTAAACGGAACGCCGCCTAGTAAATCCGAGCTTACTGCACTTAAATCGGAAGTCGGCGAAGCGGAAGTGTACTGCACCGACGGGGCATACGCATATATGTCGGCGTCATTTTTGCCCGACGTAGTTGTGGGGGATTTCGACTCTTTTGATAAAAACAAGGTAAATCCGTCTTGCGAAATCATTTCGTTTTCTCCCGATAAGGATTTTACCGACGGTCATTTGGCGGTTAAAATCATGGCGGAACGAGGGTTTACCGATATAGATATTTTCGGAGCATACGGCGGCAGACCAGATATGGCGGAGAGTAATACGCAGTTGCTTGCTTTGGCGCACAGACTCGGAGTTTCGGCAAGGTTCTGCGGAGAAATGAACACGTATTTTGTGTGCGGAGAATTTGCGGCACGCGTTAAAATCGGAGCAACCGTTTCGGTGGTACCCTTTACCGACAAAGTGCATATATTGTATACAAAGGGACTGAAATATGCGCTCGCAGACTATACGATTGCGAAACTCGACGGAATCGAATCACCGCATTATATAATGGGCGTTTCGAACAAAAGCGTAAGCGAAACCGTAGCAATCGCAGTATCCGATGGCGCGGCATTGGTCTACTTGCAAGAAGGGAGGTAGATATGCGAATCGTATGCGTGAAAGCTCCGAAGTTTTTGTCGGGATTTTTAAGGCTCATATTTTGCAGGAATCAGAAACAGAAGGATTAAGCATCTCCGGTTACATAAAAGAGCCGCCGAGTCCGAGCGACTCTTTTTACTTTTGCAGACAGTAGGTTGTAACTGCCGCAGTAATACAACCGTAGCATAATCGGTTCATTACTGCGTGAAATAAAAAATACACTTCACCTTAATTAGGTGAAGTGTATTTGCATTGTTGCATGATTTTTAATCAGGAATTTTTGTTGGTTCTGAGGCAACGGGTGCAAACGTATTCGTTTGATTCCTTGCCGTCTATTTCGATTTTTACCTTATGCACGTTGGCACTGAAAGTGCGTTTTGTATGACGATTCGAGTGGCTTACATTGTTGCCGCTTACTTTGCCTTTTCCACAGATAACACAAACTTTGCTCATTGTATTTAACACCTCCCGGGCGCGATATTTTTTGCTTGCTTTAAAATAATATCACAATTTTTAGAATAAAGCAAACGAATTACCCTCGATTTTTAATAAAATACGGCATATTTTTAAAAATTATCGAGAAATCTCTTGCAAAAAAAGTTTTAATAGGTTAAAATATTCTGTGTGGATACATATATTTAAGCGGAGGCTTTGGATTGAGCGTAAATACTGCCAATGCATACGGTAGGATAACCATAACCGAGGAGGCTATTGCACAGGTCGCGGGCAACACCGCGCTCGACTGTTACGGAATAGTCGATTTGGTTTCCAAGCGGTTTTCCGACAGCTTGGCGGATTTGTTCAAACGCAAGCGTCTTTCTCGCGGAGTTCGCGTCTTTACGGACGGCGACCGTATATTTATAGATTTGTATGTAATTATAAAGTACGGCGTATCCATAGAAGCGGTAGCGCAATCATTGAAAAAATCGGTTAAGTACGATATAGAAAAATTTACGGGAATGGTGGTAGATACCATAAATGTAAACGTCGTGGGCATAAGGGTATAAGCCTGTACGGCGTGCATTGACCCGTTATAAAAATCCGACAAATGAAATTTGGTTATTCCCGAAGCGGGATATAACATGGAGGAAAAAATGCAGAAGTCGATTAACGGCGCAACCTTGCGTAAAATGATTCTTAACGGCGCAAAGTTGCTCGATTCACATAAAGAACACGTAGATTCGTTGAATGTCTTTCCCGTGCCCGACGGCGACACCGGCACGAATATGTCGCTCACAATGTTGTCGGCGGCAAAAGAGGTGTCTAATTGTCCGTCTAACGGAATCGACGCCATAAGCGACGCCATAAGCAAAGGCGCATTGCGCGGCGCGCGCGGCAACAGCGGCGTAATACTCAGTCAGATTTTAAAAGGTATGACAACCGTATTTGCCCAAAATCAGGAAATAACGGCAAAAACCGTAGCCAAGGCGTTGGTTTCGGGAACGGAAATAGCGTATAAAGCCGTAACAAAGCCCAAAGAGGGAACTATTTTGACGGTTGTTCGCGCAATGAGCGAGCATGCAAAGTCTATATCGAAAAAGAGTGTCGAGCTCCCGGAGTTTTTCGAGAGCATAATATCCGCAGGCGAAGAAATGTTAAAGCAGACCCCCGAACTTCTGCCCGTGCTTAAAAAAGCGGGAGTGGTAGATGCGGGCGGTCGCGGACTTCTTATAATCTTCCAAGGATTTTATCATGTGCTTATCGGGCAGGAAGATACAAATATTGCGTTTGACGACAATATCAATTCTGTCGGAAGCGGCAGTATGTACGACGAGCAGGCTCATTTCGATTATAACGACCTTGCCGAAATCGAATTCGGATACTGTACCGAATTTTTCATCGTACATTTAAATAAAAAGACCACCGAGGCGGACATAGACCGTTTCAGAGAAAATCTTATGACAATCGGCGATTGCGTACTCGTAATCGGCGACCTCAACATGGTAAAAGTGCACGTCCACTCCAACGAACCGGGAGTTGTGCTTACATACGCGCTCGAACTCGGCGAAATCGACAGAGTAAAAATAGAGAATATGCTTGAACAGAATCGCGCGCTTATCGCTCAGAAGAAGCAGGATATAAAACCTTACGGTCTTGTTGCGGTTTGCGCGGGTGAAGGACTTACGAACATATTCAAGGATTTGCTTGTCGACAACGTAATAGAGGGCGGTCAGACAATGAATCCGAGTGCCGACGATATTGCGAAAGCCTGTGACGCCGTGCCCGCAAAAGACGTATTCGTTTTTCCCAACAACAAGAATATAATTCTTGCCGCCGAACAGGCAAAGGTGCTTACAAAGCATAATTTGCATATTATTCCTACGGTCGATGTTCCGCAGGGACTTTCGGCTGTGCTTGCGTTTAATCCCGAGGATACTCTCGATAACAACCTTGCCAACATGACCGAGGCAATCGACACCGTTAAAACGGGCATGGTTACTTATGCAGTGCGCAGTTCGCATGTCGATAATTTCGAGCTCAAAGAGGGCGATATTATAGGTATAGATTCGAAGTCGATTGTTGCCAAAGGCGAAAAGGTGGAAAACGTCACTGCCGAGCTCGTTGACAAAATGATGGACAATTCTTTAAGCAATATAACTCTTTACTTCGGCAACGAGGTTAAAGAGGAGGAAGCAAACGCCATAGCAAAAGAACTTTCCGAAAAATATAATCGTTGCGACGTTGATATACATTACGGCGGGCAGCCGCTTTACTATTATATAGTTTCGTTGGAATAGCCGAATTTTCGAGATTCGCAGATAAAATCTTGATTTGTAGTTAAAATCGTTTTATGGGGGCGGCGGTAAGCTGTCCCTTTTTATTCGGAGCTGTTTTGGAATTTCAAGATATAAAAGGCATGGGAAAGAGTCGCATAGACAAACTACGAGCGGCGGGCATTTATCGTCCGCTTGATTTGTTATTGCGCTTTCCGTATAAATACGTTGATTTAAATGCCTACACGGAAGAATTGAAAAACGGCACGGAAGTTGCGCTTTGCGGTACTGTTATAAGCGAGCCTTCGGTGCGCTTTTTGCGCAAGGGACTGCGTATTACAAGCGTTATGCTTAAAACCGAGTACGGAGAAATCGAAGCGGCATGGTTTAATCAGAAGTATATAAAATCTGCGCTCACCTACGGAAAAACGCTGTATTTAAGCGGAAAAATCAAAAAATTCGGTAAAAAGATTTCTATTTCCGCGCCTAAAATTTTGCACCCGTGCGGTTCTGGCGTGATTCCAGTGTATCGCAGTATCCGAGGGATTCCGCATAACGTGTTTTCGGATGCGATTGATATGATTCTCGATAATACGCATATTGACGGATATATTCCCGAAGGCGTACGCAAAAAATATGCTCTCGGTTCGCTTACCGATGTTTTTCGCGAGGTTCACCGTCCGCGTACCATAGAATCGGCATATTACGCGCTTAAAATTCTTTCGCTTGAAAAACTGAGCTATACGATAAGCATGTATTCGCTTGTAAAATCGGCAGGCGTGAAAAACAAACCGTTTGTTTACAAAAGCGGTGACGGGCTTTTAAATGACGCGATAAAAAAATTGCCGTTTGCGCTTACATACGGACAGAAAACCGCGCTTAACGAAATTGTGGAATCTATGCGCGGCGGTAAACCCATGAACAGATTATTGCAAGGCGATGTCGGTTGCGGTAAAACAATAATTGCACTGCTTGCAATGTATTTTGCTTATTTAAACGGATACCAAAGCGTTCTTATGGCGCCGACCGAAATTCTTGCCGTTCAGCATTATAAATCTGCGATAAAGTACCTTGAAAATCTCGGGGCGAAAGCTGTTTTGCTGTCAGGCAGTATGACAAAAAGCGAACGTGACGCGGCGTTATTCAATATTAAAACGAATGGCGCCGATATTATAATAGGTACTCACGCGCTTATCGGCGACGACGTGATTTTTAATAACTTGTCGCTTATTATAACCGACGAACAGCAAAGGTTTGGGGTGAATCAGCGCGGTCGACTCGAAAACAAGGCTGTCGGCGCGGATACGCTTGTTATGACTGCGACTCCTATTCCTCGCACTCTTGCACTCACGCTTTACGGAGAACTCGAACAGTCGGTTGTGAGCATGTTGCCGAGTAACAGAGCGGACATAATTACCGCTATCGTTCCCGAAAACAAGTTCGACGGTATGTTCGAATATGTAGTATCTCACGCAGAGTACGGGGAACAGACGTATATTGTCTGTCCGAGAATAGACGCCGACGATGAAGAAGATTTGGTTTCCGCAGTTGAATTATACGAAAAGCTTAATAAAAAATACAAAAATGTGATTTTTGGCTTGCTTCACGGAAAGCTCAAAGATACCGAAAAAAATTCGATTATGGGCGATTTTGCAAGCGGAAAAATCAATATTTTGATTTCTACTACTGTTATCGAGGTAGGAATAGACGTTCCCGACGCCGTAAATATTATTATATTCAATTCCGAGCGTTACGGACTAAGTCAGCTTCACCAACTGCGCGGACGCGTAGGACGCGGAAATAAAACGAGTTATTGCTTTTTGCCCGTAAAGGGAGGAATCCCGGAAAGGTTGGAATTTTTTCGTAATTGCCGCAACGGATTCGAACTATCTGAATACGACTTTGCTCAAAGGGGTGCGGGCGATTTTATAGGAACGCGTCAGCATGGCGATACCGACGATTTACCTGTTAAGATAGACGCGGAACTTATCAAAACGGCAAAAGCTATTTCCGACGATACGCTTAAAGACGGCAATTCGGCTGCCCGTTTGCGTGAAAGTATGACAAGCGGCGCGGAAGAATACGTGCGCTCGATAACTATGAACTGAAAATTGACTTGACAATAATTGTTTGTGCGGTTATAATAAACGAAACAGTTTAAAAGGATACGGTATTGAAGAACTTACAGTTGCCGTTTGGCGTACAGGATTACATGCCTCAGGAGTGTTACAACAAAAACAGCGTGCAGGACAAGCTATGTGCGGTGTTTGCTTTACACGGGCTTTCTCGGGTGAGTGTGCCTGCGATAGAGTATTTTGACGTTTACGGCGAAGTGCTGAGTCGCTCCGCACTTAACAAAACCTTTAAAATGACAGACATAGACGGTAGCCTTTTGATGCTAAGAGCCGACCCCACGCTTCAAATTTGTCGAATGGCGGCAAGTAAACTCAATTCCGAAAACATTAAAAAAGTATATTATATAGAAAACAGTTACGAATATATTTCCGATCCGACGGCTGTTCGCAGTCGTGAGTTTCCGCAAGCAGGTGTGGAAATTTTGGGTGATAGCGGTTCGGCTTGCGATGCCGAAGCTTTGATAATAGCAATCGAAAGCTTGCTCGGCGCGGGACTTGAAGATTTTATGCTCGAAATAGGGCAGGTGGATTATTTTAACGGTATTGCGTTGCAATCCGGATTTTGTGAAAAAGATGCTGCCGAACTGCGTCTGCTTATAAACAGAAAAGACATGTTGGGCATTGAAATGTTTTTAAACGGTAAAAACGTGAGTTCCGAATTCAGGTCGCAATTCATGCTTTTGCCTACGCTGTTCGGCGATACCGAAATTTTGAAAAAAGCGCGCGCAGACATATCAAACGAAAAAAGCTTGCGCGCTCTCGATAATCTCGAAGATGTTATGTCGGTGCTTAAAGCGGCTAAACTCGATAAATACGTTTCGATAGATTTGGGGCTGTTACGCGGAGAGTATTATACGGGTATCGTAGTTAAAGGATTGTATTCTCGGCTCGGCGTTCCGATACTCGACGGAGGAAGATACGATAAACTGTGCGACGCTTTCGGGGTTTCTCTGCCTGCCGTCGGATTTTCCGTAGGGGTGAAACGTCTTTTGACTGCGCTTGAAAAAGAAGGTAAGCTTTTGGCGTGTAAACCCGCGGATTGTGCTTATATTTCTGACGGCGACAATGCGGAATTCGAGTATTCCTATATATCGGAACTGCGCAAAAAAGGTTTATCGGTGGAAAAATGTTTTTTTAAAACCGAAAAACAGCTGATAGATTATTGCAACGCTAAAAATATAGACTGCGCCGCGATTATATGCGGCGGAAAAATAAAATTCGCAAAAGGCAAGGTGTGATATGCAGAAGTTGACCATAGCTTTGGCAAAAGGGCGTCTTGCCGAACGTACGATAGAACTTTTGGAAAAGTGCGGAATAAACTGCGCGCCGCTGAAAGCCGAAACTCGCAAGTTGGTGCTTTCCGACGCCGATAATAAATATAAATTCATATTCGTTAAACCTGCGGATGTTCCTACGTATATAGAGCGCGGAGTTGCGGATTTGGGAGTTGTGGGTAAAGATACTCTTTTGGAAGAATGTAAGGACGTATACGAAATGCTCGATCTTAAATTCGGCGCATGTCGTATGTGCGTTGCCGGATTCGAGAACAGAACAGAGAGCGTCACTCATAATAAACTTCGCGTTGCAAGTAAGTATATTAACATAACAAAAGAGTACTATGCCTCGCATAATATAGATGTTGATATTGTAAAACTTACGGGTTCTGTCGAGTTGGGGCCTATTGTGGGACTTACGGATGTTATAGTCGATATAGTGGAAAGCGGTAAGACTTTGGAAGCTAACGGACTTGTGGTATTGGAAGAAATATGCAAGTTGTCGGCGCGGCTTGTCGTAAACAAAATATCGCTTAAAATGAAGAAGGACGAAATTATGCCGCTGATAAACGGTATATCACGGGTTATAGGAGACGATAAATGATTCCTGTTTTGAAAAGCGACGGAGATTTGTCTCGCATTTACGGGCGCAGTCAACTTGATATGGAAAGCGTGCGAGAAACCGTAACCGGGATTTTAAAGGATGTGCGTGTTCGCGGTGACGAAGCGTTGTTCGAATATACTCAAAAGTTCGATAACGTGAAACTTGATTCCGGCTCGCTTACCGTAACAAAACGCGAAATCGAATCTGCGTACAGTCGGATTGATTCGGCAACATTGAGGGCTTTGCGCGGAGCTAAAAAGAATATACTCGATTTTCATCGCAGGCAAATACGTGAAGATAACATAGTAACCGACAGCGGAAAAACAACGGGTATAATGTATCGACCCGTTGAGCGGGCGGGGCTGTATGTTCCGGGCGGAAAAGCTTCCTATCCGAGTTCGGTGCTTATGTGCGCATTGCCTGCTGTGGTAGCAAAAGTTCCCGAAATAATAATGGCGACTCCTGCGGGAAACGGGCTTAATCCGCTGACGCTTGTTGCGGCGGCAGAGTGCGGAATAAATAAGATTTATAAAATCGGCGGCGCGCAGGCAATAGCCGCAATGGCATATGGAACGAAATCTGTACCTAAGGTTAGCGTGATTAGCGGACCCGGCAATATTTACGTTGCGCTTGCAAAACGTGAGATTTACGGCAATGCGGGAATAGATATGATAGCGGGTCCCAGCGAAATTCTGATAATAGCCGATGAATCGGCGAATGCGCGTTACGTTGCCGCCGACTTGCTGTCACAAGCCGAGCACGACGAGCTTGCAATGAGTGTGCTCGTAACCGACAGCGAAAGTTTGGCAAAAGCCGTACAGCGCGAATTGAACGAGCAAATCGCGTTGCTGCCTAAGGCGGATATAGCCGGTAAATCGATAGAAAATTACGGAACGATAGTTTTGGTTAAGAATATTGCCGAGGGCGTATGCGTGGCAAATAAAATCGCACCGGAACATCTCGAACTGTGCGTTAAGAATCCGCAAAGCTTGCTTAAAGATATTGTTAATGCGGGCGCGGTGTTCATGGGGCATTATTCTCCCGAGCCGCTCGGAGATTATTATGCAGGTACAAATCACGTTTTGCCTACGTCGGGAACCGCAAGATTTTGTTCGGCTTTGGGCGTTGACAACTATGTTAAAAAAATCAGCGTTATTCAATACGATGAGCAGTCGCTTGCCGAGTCGGCGAGAGACATAATCGCGTTAGCCGAATCCGAGGGGCTGAGGGCGCATGCAAATTCTATACGCGTAAGATGCGAAAAGGAGTAAAAATGAGAGCGGGAGAAGCCGAAAGAAAGACAAACGAAACCGAAATACGACTGAAAATGAATCTTGACGGGAGCGGTAAATATTCGGTAGATACAGGTATAGGATTTTTCAATCACATGCTTGAATTGTTTTCGTGTCATTCGGGAATCGACCTTGATGTTTGCGTTAAGGGGGATTTGAAGGTTGATGGACACCATACCGTGGAAGACGTCGGGATAGTAATGGGAAAGCTTTTGCACGAGCTTTTGGGCGATAAAAAGGGGATACAACGCTATGCCGTATCTTATATACCCATGGACGAAACGCTTGCACGCAGTGTTATCGATATCAGCGGGCGTCCGTGCTTTGTTTGTAAAGCCGACGGAATGCACGGCAAAACCGGTGATTTCGATGTTGAGCTTACGGAAGAATTTTTGCGAGCGGTGTGTTCTTACGGAATGATTACTTTACACACCGAAATATTATACGGCGGAAATCTTCACCATATGGCTGAGGCTGTGTTTAAATCGTTTGCGCACGCTCTCGGCGATGCCGTAAAAGCAATCGGAAAAAGCGTGCCAAGCAGTAAAGGGGTTATCGAATGATACTTTTTCCGGCAATAGACATATTGAACGGCAAATGCGTTCGCTTATTATATGGCGATTATAGCAAAGTAACCGAATACGGCAATCCTGTTTCGATGGCGCGTAGGTGGGCGGAGTGCGGAGCCGAGTATCTGCATATTGTCGATTTGGATGCGGCGGCGAGCGGAACGTGCGATATTAACGAAGATATTATAAAAGAATTGCTTTTAAATGTTAATATACCCGTCCAAATTGGCGGTGGTATACGCACTATGTCTGACATAGAACACAAATTATCAATGGGAGTGTCGCGTGTGATACTCGGCACTGTTTGTTGCGATAATCCGGAAACGGTATGCGCTGCTATCAAAGAGTTTGGCGGTGAGCGCATTGTATGCGGAATCGATGTGAAAAGCGGTAAGGTTGCTACCAACGGATGGTTGACCGATTCGAATATAATGCCGGCGGATTTGGGACGTGCTATGCACAATATCGGTGTAAGGTATGCGGTTTACACCGATATAACGAAGGACGGTGCGCTATCTGGCGTAAACGTGAGCGGTTGCAAAGAGATGGCGGTAGATACCGGACTTAACATAATCGCAAGCGGCGGAGTGAGTTCGGTTGACGATATACGTGCTTTGCGTCGTGAGAAAGTTTACGGTGCAATACTCGGGCGGGCGTTATATGAGAACACCGTAAATTTGCAAGATGCGCTCAAAATCGCAAAGGAGTGACCGAAATGAATATAAAATATAATTCCGACGGACTTGTACCCGTCGTTGTAACCGATGCCGTTTCCAATGAAGTTCTTATGCAGGCTTATATGAACGAGGAAGCTTTAAATAAGACTTTACAAACGGGAAAAGCATACTATTACAGTCGTAGTAGACAAAAACTTTGGCTTAAAGGTGAGACGAGCGGGCATTTTCAAAAAGTAATAGAGGTATTAACCGATTGTGACTTCGACTGTATTTTGTTGCGTGTAATTCAGACGGGAGCCGCATGTCATACGGGCAACAGAAGTTGTTTTTATACTTCACTTAAAAAGTTCGAGCAAATGCCTAATGTGTCGGTGCTTTTTAAAGATGCCGAAGTTATCGAGTTGCGCAGACAAAATCCCGAGCAGGGGTCGTATACAAATTATCTTCTTGATAAGGGCGTCGAAAAGATTTGCAAGAAAATCGGCGAAGAAGCTTCGGAAAGTATTATAGCCGCTATGAAAGGCGATAAGCACGAGTTGGCTTGCGAGCTTGCCGATTTGTATTATCATACGCTTGTTCTTATGAACGACCGCGGTATAAGTTTAGCCGACGTTTTGTCGGTACTCGTTGAACGCAGTGAGTCGGAGCGAAAAAGAAATTACTGAGTAATGTCAAACATAGTACGTTTTAGGAGCGTGATTACACGTTCCTTTTTTTTATGGCTGCAAAAAAAGTGCAAAACGAAGAAAAATGACAAAAAATGTTAAAAAACGGTGCTAAATAGTGAAAAACGAAATACTGTAAAATATTTACATTTAACATAGTTATTTGTTAATATTGTATTACGTCATTAGGAGGACATCAACAACTACTATGGAAAAACAAATCAGCAAAACTACTGTGCAAAAACTGCTTATCTATGTTGGTATCGCGCCGAAAACAAGCGGCTACGGGTATCTCACAACGGCGATTATGACCGAACTAGAATATCGTCCTAAGGATATTGCAATGTGTAAATTGTATGCTTTGGTAGGTGAAAACCACGGAACAACGGCGTCGGCCGTAGAACGGAGTATGCGTTTTGCTATTATTCGCGCATACAATCTTACCGGACTTGTCGGCTTAAACTTACTTTATAAATTGAACATTATAGATACCGCACCTATGCTTTCGGAATTTATATCGTACATGGTGCATTATTTGGAAGTATATTACGAAAGTGACGTTATTAC
The DNA here is from genome assembly GCA_947086925.1 of uncultured Clostridia bacterium. Lineage (GTDB taxonomy): Bacteria > Bacillota > Clostridia > Christensenellales > Pumilibacteraceae > Pumilibacter. Next base: position 3,300 of record CAMUAL010000020.1, on the reverse strand, counting down.
CTTTTGATTCAATGGGCGTATAAGTTGACAAACTAAGCTCCGCGGATTTACAATAATTGTATGAGTTTTTATAAATGCGGAGGAGGCTGAATGAGACGCATAGTAAATTTGCGCATCATGCTTGTTGCCGCCGTAAGCGAAATATGCTTTATATTGATTCTTTGTCTGACAAACGTAAATCTTTTTGCGGGGATATCGTCGGCAATCGTATTTATGTTATTGATAATAGGTTTGTCGGTTTTCGCAAAATGCAAGAATTATTTAAAGTTGTTTGCGGCATTTGCGGTAAGTTGTGGTTTAGCGGCAGTTACGGCGGTTTCGTTTGCCGTAACTTTGAGTACGTTTCATACAGTCGTACCCGAATCCGATATAGAATATACCGTTATCGGCAACGTCAATAGCGTAATAGACGACAACGGCATAATACTCGGTGTTACGGTAAGTAACGCAACGGTAAACGGCGAAAAAATCCGCGGCAAAATCAAACTTGTTTTCGGGTCCGAGAATATAGCTTTCGATGAACTGTTACCGGGATATACTGTTACGGCGTCAGGCGATTTGTACAAAGTAGAACTTATTTCCGGCGGAAAAGTGAACGGAACCGCTTACCGTAAAAACATACGCTATAATCTTTATGTGTCGCAAAGCGGCATTACTTACAGTGCGGGCAAAGCGGATTTCTTATCGTCCGTGCGCGCCGCTCTTTATACAAAACTGCGGCTTGATTGCGGCTATAAGTACGGCTCGATTGCATACTGTATGCTCACGGGTGACAAAAGCGAGCTCGATGAAACAACGACTCGGCTGTACACAATCGCCGGTATCGGTCACGTGCTTGCGGTTTCGGGTTTGCATGTGGGGATTATAGTAGCCGTAATAAGCTTTATACTTAAAAAGTTGCGGGTGCACAAATTTGTCGCGTTGGGTATAATTACGGCTTTGCTTATTTTGTACTGTGTGTTTACAGGCATGAGCCCGTCGGTTATAAGAGCCTCTGTTATGTGTGTCATAGGTCTGTTTGCAATGGCAACAGGCATGCAAAAGGATGCGCTTAGCACACTCTCGTTTGCATTTGCGCTTATGGTAGCGGCAGAACCTTTTATACTTTTCGAGGTCGGATTTGCAATGAGCTTTTCCGCTGTGTTCGGGCTTGTGTTGTTTGCCCGAACCTTTAATAAGTATTTACGTAAGATTCACATTCCGAAATTTTTATCCGTTCCGTTATCGGCTACTCTTTCGGTACATATAGGAGTTTTGCCGATATCGGTGTATTTTTTCGGAGCCGTTCAAACTTATTCTATAATAGTAAATATTTTGCTTATTCCGCTTTTAACCGTTACTTTTGCTGCGATTCTGATTGTTGCGCCCGTATCGTTTATTTTCAATCTAAGCGTGCCGTTTAGAATCTGCGCGAGCGGTTTTGCTCTGTCAGATATAGTCATAAATTTTGTCGGAAATATGCACTTTGCAACAGTCTGCGTAAAATCGGACATTTGGCTGTTTGCGCTTTATCCCGCATATTTTGCGGCAAGCAGATTTTTCATGTTGCCGAGATTCAAACGCGTAATTTCGGTGACCGTGTTTGCACTGTGCGCTGTTGCGGTGGCAGTTCCGAGCATCGCTACCCGCAATTATTCTTCCGAGCTCGATTGTTCGGTGATTCCCGTAAACGGCTACGGCGACGTAACCACTGTTTTTGTAGACGACGGCGTTACGGTTATAGGCGATTTAAAAGATACCGCCGCGCTCAAATCCGTTCTGATAAGCAACAATATACGCAAAATAGACATGATTGTTATTAACTCGCTTTCCGAAAATGTGGGAAATAAACTTGCAGATTTTGTCTGCAATTACAGTGTCGGTAAAATAATTTGTCCTATTGACAATATAACCTCAGAAGGACTTGCGGCACTCGGAAATTATAATAAATTTTACGTTTTCGAAGAATCGCATACGCCGAAAGTAAAGATGGTTTACAACAACGACAAGTTTGTCGGATACAAGTACGATTTTGACGATTCGGTATCGGTATTGACGGCAGGTTATTCGGCGCGTTATACCGACTTTCCCGCAGAAATAATCGATACTGCACCCATCATCCGCTGTTTTATGTACTTAAACGAATATTACGACAGAATTTATCTCACAAACATGCCGAGCGGCTATATGGGTGAAACGCCTAAGTATCAGTTCGGACTTGCCGAAACGGGTGGTTACATATATAAAGTGCCGACAGGCGAAATTCTGAAAACTAGTAATGCGTAATAACCTTAAACAACTTGCAAAATGTTGTTCCGTTTGATATAATTTCGATAGAATGTTTCGATAATTAAAAGCGCGGAGATACGACTGTGGACTTACAAGGAAAAACAATCTGTTTTTTGGGTGACAGCATAACCGAAGGGTGTGGTGCGAGCATGGCGGATAAATGCTTTGTCGCATTGTTTGCGGCGACCTATTCCGAGGCACGAGTGCTTAATTACGGCATAAGCGGAACGAGAATCGCAAATCAACAAAAGCCGCTCGACATGAACATAGAGCATCCGTTTTACAGCCGTGTAAACGGTATGACCGACTCTGCGGACGTTATTTGCGTGTTCGGAGGTACAAACGATTTCGGTCACGGCGACGCGCCGATGGGTGAGCTCGGCGATACAACGCCCGATACTTTTTACGGCGCGCTTTATGTTTTGTCCGAAAATTTGAAAAGCCGCTATCCCGAAGCGAAAATCGTATTTTTTACGCCGTTACACCGCGAAGGCGAAAATATATCCTCGAAGCGCGCAGACGGAGAGTGGACTTTATTTGACTACGTTAAAGCGATACGCGAAAATGCGGCAAATTTTTCGTTTTCCGTTTTGGATTTGTGGGATAAAATAGCCATAAATCCGACCGATACAAAGCAAAAAACAGAATTTATGCCCGACGGTTTGCACCCAAACGATAAAGGTCATAAAATTTTATTTGATAACATAAAATCGTTTATCGAATCCGATATAACTTAAATATATTGCAATAAATAAAATAACGGCGATAAAAATAGCTATTGCACAAAGTTGTACAAGGTTATAGTCTTGTCGGTCATTTAGGTAACTCACGGCAAATTCTTTGACTCGATTATGTTTATTATGATATAATTTATCTCGAAGCAAAAAGTGTGTTTCAAATTTTTTTATCGGTTGTGATAAAAAGAAAAACACACTTAATATAGTGTGTTTTGGGTTGGCAGGGGAGACGCGATTCGAACACGCAACCTACGGTTTTGGAGACCGCTACTCTACCGTTGAGCCACTCCCCTAA
>CAMUAL010000019.1 GCA_947086925.1 uncultured Clostridia bacterium | reverse complement strand
AATGAATACCGTAAACTATGACAATTTTTGCGCCTCGATTCCGCTTACCACACACGGCAGATTATCATACCTTAACAACAAATCGAACAGTACCGGCGGCGTGGAAACGATAAGCCCGCTCGACGCCATTGCGGCAAGCGAATCGCTGCCTGCCGAATCGGTTACATCCGCCCCGCAACACATTGCCGCATACGCAAGGCACGAGCGCAGTTTTTCGAAAAGGTCCGTGCGTTTTACGAGCACCGCCGTTTCGCCGGCGGCAAGTTTTACGCAAGCGGCGGAGTAATCGGCGACGAGTCTGTGCAATGCCGAAAGCGCGGAAACAGGCACGGCAAAACACAGCCTGCCCTCTTTAATCACGGAAATATATTTGTCTATGAAATTAACGCAAGCGTCCGCCGCCTGCGCCGCACGCTCCGACAGCGCAACGTACCCGTTGTACACGTCGCTTCTCGTACCCGGTTTAACGGTTTTCTTGCGCTCGGCGGCAACCTGACGCGATGTCAGGGCGGAATCGAGTTCCACTCCCGCAATGCGCATGCGCGCTTCGCAAACCGCAGTGTACTTGCTTATTCCGCTGTGTTCGATAAGTCCCTCGCAAAGTGCTACGGCGTCGCTTAAAAGCATCTCGCCGCAATTAAGCAGTTTTGCCGCGGTAAAAGCTCCCTCGCTATTGGTAACCGTGAAACAAGGAAGCATACACGCGGCGGTATCGCGCAGAAATCTTGCACCGCTGTTGTGAACGGCAGCGGCATGAATTATATAATCTTCTCTCGGCATTTGTTTTCCTCCTGCCGCTATTTTATTTGCACCGAAAGCATAATACAACCTTTAAGAGTAAATACGACATTATTCGTCGTTAAGTTGTTTCAGGCATAATACTCGCATTTTCCGCGCTCGGTTTATCGGGACTTACTGCCACTATTCCCTGTGTTTTCGCGTAGGAATCCGAGCGGATTTTTTCTTCGCGTATCAGTCTGCCCTGACGCGAGAAATACCTTAAATACGCCTCGCTCTTTACCCCCGCATGCCCGTATGAAACCCTCACACGCGCGCCTGCGGGAGAATCGGCGGGGATAAACTTATGCTCGGAATCCACAACCACTTTATCCTCGGGCACTTCGGTGCGACTTATAACGCGCGAAATCGCTTTAATGGAATACTCGGGCTTTAATCCGTAAAATGTTATTTTTGCGATGTCGTTCGCACTTTCCGCTTTGATAAAAACAGGGGTATCGTACGGGTTTACAAACTTCAAATCGCTTGACGACGCGTTCACCATTGCATCGAGCGACGGCGAAACGTAAGAGGGCGCAATGGTGTGATTTCTAACAGAAGTAACCTTCATGCCGGCGGTAAGCGCGGCATTATAAAGAGTGGTCGAAACCTGACACACTCCGCCGCCCACGCCTTCGGTGTACTCTCCCGCAACAATTATTTTAGCAACCGAAAATCCGTTTTTTTCGGTGCGTGCCCCCACCTTTCCGTTAAACGAAAATTCTTCGCCAGCCCCGAGCACCGTTCCGTTAATTTTGCTTACGGCAAGTCGTATATTGTTTTTGCGCCCGTCGGCAGACGAGGAAAACGAAGTGGAAAATTCACTTATTTTATCGGTAAGTTTTGCGTTGTCCGATTCGGTAACGTCGGGCGCTATTCCTATCGTTTTAAGATTCACCCTTGCTTTCGCTCCCTTTTTGAGTGCAAGGTAAATATCCTGATAAAGTCTTTTTACGTCGGCGATTCTTCCTTCGCGTGCGCGGGAAATTACGAACATGGGTTTGCGGTTGGGATAAAACTTTATTTCGCTGTTCACCGGGTCGGCTTTTATTTCGGATTCGATTTTATCTACAAACGCCGTAAGGCGAGGAAATGCGTAGCCGATTGCCGCGCTCCATTCCGCACCCGCGGCAAGACATTTATCTACGGTTTTAATTTTTTCGCCGAGCGGAGCGTTTATGTTTCTGCGTTCAATCTGCTCGTATACGGTGTGGTCGGGCGCAGGCAGAATAACGTCGCGGTAAACGTACCTTTTGCTTCCCGCAGTAACGGTTATCTCCGCGCGCTCGTCGGCGTTATCGGCAAATGCACGTACAACGCCCGAACCGCCGAACGACAATGTTATCGCGACAAATAAAAAGGCAAATAAAAAACACGCCGAAACATTTTTGCGTGTTTTTGTTTTGATACGTTTCATACCGTCGCCTCCTTTTCTACGTTTTATTATGGCGTGTACGGTATGATAATATACTTTTTATATTAACTTTGTAATTATTTACATAGAGTCGAAAAGCGGGGATTGTTCGCGCGGAATTATTTCGCCCGAATCTCCGTGATAGTCCGCGCCCGCGGTTACAAAAAGATTCAGTCTGTCCGCAAGTTCGCGGAACTCTTTCACCGTTTCACGCGACGAGCGTTTGTAAACCGCCTCGATTCCGTCAAGCCCCGCGGCTTTAAGACGCTTTATAAAATCGGTGCGTTCGTACGAGTCTAAATCGAGCCGCACGGGGTGGGCAAGAACCGCAAGCCCTCCCGCCAGGTGAATGGCATTTATCGCCGCCTCGGGAGAAGCCCCTCGCGTGGGAACGTATGTAGCCGCACCGGAGTACAACCACTTGCGCATTGCCGTATGGAAGTCGGGTTCGTAGCCTAAGCGCACGATAGCCGCCGCAATATGAGCGCGGGAAATTTCGCGTTTCACCGCGAAGTCGAATTCGCCGATAGGTATTTTGATTCCGTGGTCGGCAAGCCTACTCAGCAAAAGCTGTGCGCGTTCTCTGCGTCCCTCTTTTTGCGCGTTCATAAACGAATTAAATTCGTCGCTGAATCGGTCGAATCCGTAACCGAGAATATGCGCGTCGACTCCGCCGAAGGTGGAAATCTCCACTCCCGTTACGTTTTTTATGTTCAGTTTATGAGCCGCTCGATTTGCCTCCTCTATTCCGTCGAGCGTGTCGTGGTCGGTGAGCGCAACTATTTCGCAACCTGCGGTTTTTGCCTTTTGCATTACCGTTTCCGGCGAATAAAACCCGTCGCTGTAATAGGAGTGCATATGTAAATCACCCGTCATTTTTCAAGCCTCTTGCGAGCGTATTCCATAAGCCACTCGCGGTTATTGAGCTTAGGCGTAAATATGCACTGACGGTGAATATCGGCCAAAATATCGCCTACCGCCTCGCCTTCGTATCCCATATCGGTTAAATCCGCTCCCGAAATATCGAGTTCGCCGAGCGTAAAAGGAACGCCTTCGCCGAGCATTTTATCGCGCAAAGCCACAAGCCGACTTTCACCTATTTGCTCGGGTAAAAACTTGCCCGTGCCCGTTTTATCGGCGCGGACAAGCTCCGCAAGCTCGTCTATAATATCGGCATGCTTAACTATAAACATGCGCATTTTTCCCTCTTTGGTTTTACCGTCGCGGTCGTACATGTGATTTTCCACAAGTTCCGCTACGCGCTCAACCGTTTCTTTTGGATACCGCAACCACCTTTGCCCCAAATAATCGCGCGTAATAACCGCTCCGTGGGTTTCGTGACCGTGCATGTTTCCGTACATGCGGTAGCAGTACGGCTTACCTATATCGTGCATAAGCGCGGCAAGACGCACCGAAGGCGCGGCGGCTTTTACAGTGCGCAAAGTGTGTTCGAGCACGTCGTAATTGTGATACTCTGGGTTCTGCGGTATTTTATCCGCTTCCGAAAGCGGCTCCAAAACATACGGCATAAGGCCCAATTTAACCAAAAGCTTCAAGCCGCGGTAATGCGCTCCCTCTACTCCGTATTTTAAATCGGCAACGAGAATTTTATCGAGTTCTTCACGCTTGCGCTCGCCCGAAATATCTTTCAGATTTTCCGCGCATAAAATTGCCGCACGAGCGGTTGCCGCGTCTATTTTATATCCCGTTTCGGCGGCAATGCGCGCAAGCCGCATAAGTCTGAGTCCGTCCGACGCAAAAATACGCTCGGGCGCATACGAACGAAGCACCTTGCGTTCTATATCGGCTATACCGCCCAAAGGGTCTTTAACTTCGCCCGTAGCCACGTTTACGTAAATCGAATTTACGGTAAAATCGCGGCGCATGGCGTCTGCTTCGAGAGAAGTGGTGAATTTAATTTCCGTTGGCGTATGAGAACCGCCTTCGGCATATTTTTCGAGTCGGAAAGGCGTATACTCGTAATTTCCTCCCATAAACGAGATAAGTGCCGTTCCGAGTCTGTAATTTACGATTTTTACGCGCGCGCCGCGCGGCAAGTTGAGTGCGGTGGCAATGAGTGGACCGCACAAATCGACGTCAGTCTCCCCCAGATTACCTATGGCGTTTCTCACACAGCCGCCCACAAGATATATGGGAGTGCCGGCGCAAGCCGCCAATCGTTTTACCGCTTCGGGTATAAAGATATTCATAAGTCAATTATAGCATTTGCTTAAAAATTTGGCAATCAAAAAAACGCAAAAGCTTATATTACTTATTGCGTTTTTTACGTTATCGTTTTTATAGCGAATCAACTCTTTTTAAAGAATATAATGGTGTGGTATTCCGTGCCCGCCTGCGTTATGTTAAGGTAGTAATCCGAGCCGTTAGACAGCCCGCGCTTACGCAAACTGCTTTCGAGAAATTTTCTGAGCGTACTCGTGCGCGACGAGCCGCCCCATGTGGCGTCGGATACTATTTCGAATCCGAAATAGTTCGACGACACCGTGTTTAAAGAGTCCGGACCCACCTTAAAACTTCGGTCCTCCGCCGTTTCGGTTTCGAGCATGTAGCTCACAAGATTATCGATTTCCGCCGCAAATTCATTATCGGACTGCACTCCGTCAAGGTAAAAATCCACTGTGCCGTTATTGTAGATAATATCTTTGTCGTACCACGGATACCGCGCGGTTGCGGTTTTGGGGAAATCGATGTTTGCGTCCTCGAAATGAGTGTACCTAACCATATCGTCGGTAATCAAAAAGTACATATGGCTTGCCGACTCGCGGTACGAACCCATTGTCATAATCTGAATACTCGCATCGCCCCACGTGCAGTCGCATATATACCACTGCCCGTCTACTTTAACTTTGTTCCAAGCGTGGCCGCCGACGTTGCCCATAGTTCCCGCGGTGCCCGTAACGCGCATGCTTTCTATGCCCTCTATACTGCACATAAGAACGAACGCCTTGCTCATTGCGTCGCACACGCCGTAATAGTAGTAATCGGTGAAAACGCTCTCCAAATAGTAAGATTCGTATTTAACCGCCGAATGCAAATCGGTCACGTTCAAAACTTCGTGGTCGTAGGTAACGCGCCACATTACCCAATCGTATATTGCGTGCACCTTTTCGACTTCGGTCATATCGTCGGTTATAATGTAACGCAAAGTTCTGCGCGCGTAGTTATAAAGTTTTTCTGCCGCACTGCCGCTCACCGGCACGGGACGATAACCGAGCTGTGCCATATAGTAAAGCTGATCGCTTGTGCTTACCGAAACGGGCGTGCGCACATCAATCGGGAAAACGTACTTTGCGGGACGCGCCTTGCTTGCATCGTAATTCAAGTGCGGTCTTATTGCGTTCCACGCCTCTCCCGTATGAACGCCGTTTATTCTAACGGACGGCGAACCGTCGGTTGTGAAATCGATTGTAAAGGTACATTCTTTACGGCTTGTATACGACTGCGAACCCGAATACATATACTCTCCCGTAAAGTGCTGAGCGTTCATGGCTTTGTCTATCTCGTCTGCCGCCGAAGAAAAGCTATATGCCAAATAGAGCGTTTCGCCGCTCTCGACAGACAAAGGACGGTAAAGCATCGCGTATTCGAGCCATTCGTAAAGCTCTCCGAAATCGGCTATATAACGATTTCGCGCGCCGTCCCAAAATTTACTTGCAAGATACGTTTTAGCTTTTGCGGGAATAAGCTCGGTGGTATATGCCGCAGAATACTCCGACTCGTTAAGCGTGCCGTCGGACGAAGCAAGCGTTTTTACGCGAACCGTATATCTGCGCGAAAACAATTTATCCGACAGATAATCGGAAGCATCGAATCCCGAATCGGTAAACTTATCGGCAATGGCGGTGTTTTTCGTGTTTATGTCGTCGCTCACGGTTCTGCCCGTAGCGTTATCTATTATGCTGACTTCGTAACCCGCCGCGTAAGGAATGGTATCCCAACGAATAAACACTTTCGGGTAACAGTTGTCGAAATCCACGCGCACGTTTTGCGGCACAATCACGCCGCTTACCGAAACGGTATCGTAGCCTGCGCTTATGCCGTTTACCATAAGCTCTATTTTGTATATGCCCGCCGCGCTCGGCATGTATGAAAAGGAGTCGCCCGAACCGCTTTTTTCTCCGTTTACAAACCATCTTATTACGGGTGCGGGGTCGTCAGAAGGCTCGTACTCGGCGGCAAACTCAACGGCTGAATATTCGCCCGCTTTTTGAACGAGATTTCCGCTCGAAGAAAGCTCAACTTCCGGCTGAGAACCGTACACGTTTACGTATACCGTATCTTTGTAAACCCTTTGCTGAGAGTCGGTAACCGATGCGGTTATAACCGTTTCGCCCACTTCCCTGGGCGTAAACACGAATTCTTCTCCGCATGCCGTGTAATAATCGGTACTATCGCCCGAAACCGTCCACGCAACGCGCGTGTCGGGCGATATATTGTTATTCGAGTTTGCAACAAGCGTTACGGGCGAAATATCGTCTTTGCGGAAAATCACTATGTCGTCCACAACGCGTAGCGTTTCGCCTATTTCAACGGTTAAAAAGTCCGGCTGCGCATACGATACGTTTACGTCTATTTGCGCGGTGCGTCCGCCGTCCTCGGTTTTTGCCGTAAGCGTTGCACTGCCTACTCCCACCGCTTCGGCATAAACGCGGGTGCGCCCAGCAGAAGTCTGCGAACCTATTTTTATAATTCCGTTGTTACTGCTCGTAACCGTGTAATTCTTGTTCGTGGCTTTCGACGGAAGAACGGTGATAAACTTGCTTATTTCCACGGTTTCGCCGACCGACATTTCCAAAAGAGTTCCGTCGTTGCCGTCGGAAACAAATTCTATGCCGTTAACGCGCACATTGAATAATCCCCAACACCCCGTAAGGAGCAAAGCGGATAAAACCATTATAACCGACAGCATTGCCGCCGAAATTTTTACGGATAATTTTTTCATTATATTATAGTATACCACAATTATCAACCGATTTCAACTTTTTTCGTACTTTTTGCAGCTGTGAAAATTTCGTGTACAATGCGCGCTCACGCCGTGCCGCAATGTTGCGGCATCGAAAAATACCGTAATATAAAAAACGCGGCGTTAATATATATACGTATTAAGAGGTGAAAACGTGAAAAGTGCGTCACATTATTTATTCAAAGCGGTGCTGTCGGTAACTTTTTTTACGGTTATCGACCGCGTGCTCGGATTCTTTTTCAAAATATATCTTTCGCGCGAGCTCGGCGCAGTAAATATGGGTGTTTATCAAGTCGCACTCAGTATTTTCTTTTTACTGCTTACGGTTACGACAAGCGGCATTCCGCTTATCGTATCCAAACTTACGGCAAAATACGAAAACGCCGGAAACAAAAAGGACTCCGGCGGCACGGTTGCCGCCGCGCTTATAGTCGGCATTGGCAGTGCGGTTATCGTTTGCCTTATTACCGTAATTTTGAATAAACCGATAGGCAGTTTGATGGCGAGTCCCGAAAGCATGACCGTTTTGCTGTTTATGCTCCCCGGCGTGCTGTTCTCGGGGATATATTCCGCTTTCCGCGGCAACCTGTGGGGCAAGCAAAAATACACGGTAATGAGCGTAATCGAAGTTATCGAGCAGTCGGTGCGTATTCTTCTTACCGTACTTCTGTTCCTTCTCGGATTCAACCGCCTTAAAATGACGGCGTTATCGCTGAGCGTTTCTTGCGGAGTTACCGCCGTTTGCTGTATTGTGTGTTTTTACGCAAATAAAGGCAAAATGTCGTCGCCAAAAGGTAAGATTGTGCCGCTTATCGCATCGTCTGCCCCCATTACGTTTGTTCGGGCGTCGAGCAGTATAGTCAATTCGGTGGTGGCAATAGTCGTTCCCATGATTCTTGTTGGCATGGGGCACACAAACGAACAGGCTATGTACATATTCGGTTCGAGCATAGGCATGGCTATGCCTTTACTTTATATTCCCATTACCGTTGTGGGCTCGCTTGCCTACGTTATGATTCCCACGCTTTCATCGGCATACGGTTCGGGCAACAAACAGAGCGCGCAAAGGCAGATAGAATCCGCGCTTAAAATTTCGATTGTGGTGGCGGCGGTTTTCGTACCCATGTTCGGGGCACTCGGCAGTCCGATAGGAAAATTCGTTTACGACAATGCCGACGCAGGCAGATTCTTGGCTCACTCGGCGTGGCTCTTAATTCCCGTAAGCGTAGAAAATATCGCGTCGAGCATGTTAAACTCGTTAGACCTCGAAAAACGCGGATTTTTCAATTACATGATAGGCTCGTCGGTGCTGTTTATAATTCTTGCAATATTCTGCAAAAACTTTTCGATAGATATTCTTACTTTTGGTTTAGGCGCAAGTCTGACAACTTCGAGTATTCTCGATATTATCGCAATAAAAAAACGCACCGACATTAAGCTCGGGTTTATGTATCACCTTATAGTTTCGTCGCTCCTTATTCTGCCCGCAACTTTTTTAACGAAAACCGTATATTCGCTTATGAGCTATCTCCCCCTTATGCTTTCCATATCGGTGAGCGCGCTTGTGGGGTGCGTATTCATGTTTTTGCTTTCGCTTGTATTCGGCACAATCGATTTGAGTATAATTATCGGAAAGAAAAATCCGAAAAAGAGGCTTAAATCGATTGCCAAAACCGCATAACTAAGTTATACTAAGCACAACAATTTAATAGGAGGTTGCCCGACATGAACAAAAGTTCACAGGAAATTGCAACCGTTAAAACGGAAGCAAACCGCGGCAAAGAAAAAAAGAAAAAAATTATTGGCACAAGGCAAATTACTTACCGAGCGATTTTGGTTGCGCTCGCATTGGTGTGTAAGTTAATGGGGCAGATGTTTTCATTCGGTGATTTCAAAATCACCTTTGTATATCTGCCGTGGATAATTGCGGGAATCGCAATGGGTCCTTTGGGCGGGGCGGCGGTAGCGTTTATCACCGACTTAATCGGCACTTTGATAATTTCCACAGGCGGACTTCCGTTGCCGCTTACCATACTGTCGAATACCCTTATAGGCTTTATTTTCGGACTTGCGTTTAAAATCCCCAAAATCGACCCGAGGTTAAAACTTTTAATAGGCACGGCGGTTGCGCTGTTTGCATGCACTTTGGGAATCGGAACTTATCAGCTCGCTTTGATTTCGAATACATCTTTCAAATCGCTGTTTATATTGCGCATAAGCACGCAAGCACCCGTATTTTTACTGAACGCAGTTATCGTCGGATTCCTGTTCCCCGTTCTTAAAAAAATCGATTTAATGTAATAAAACAAAACAATAAAACAAACGCCGCCGCACTTGCCAAAAACGCGATATTGAAAAGCGCCGACAGGCGCATATCTGCGGTAATCGACGGCAAAATCGTTTTTTCGGATAAGTGTGTTGCGTGCCTCGGCTGTTTTCACAGATGCCCGCAACATGCGATAATTTACCGCAACAAAGACAACAAAAAGCGTTACGTAAACCCGAACATAGACGAAAACGAAATAGGAAAAAACATATTATAAATAACACAACTAAAAAAGAGTCTGCCCGCTTTACCGACAGACCCTTTTATTTTCGTTTAAAGACCTTTATGCTTCTTCTATGTCCACTTCGGCGTTCACGTCGGCGGCATAGTCTACATCCGCATGCTTAAAGCCGAACATTTTGTAAAAGTCGTCCCAATATCCGTCAAGGTCGGCGTACTTAACAAGATTGTCCGTGTTAACGGACTTCCACGCCTTAGCTACCTCTTTCTGAATTTTCGGGTTCATTTCGTAATCGTCAAGACGTATATAACCTTCGTCGTCGTAATTATCGAGCTTATCGGCAAACAGGCGGCACATCTGCTCTATGCACCCTTCATGCGTCCCCGCTTCTTTCATATACTTATACAACAGCGAAATGTAAAGCGGCACAACGGGGATAGCCGAACTCGACTGCGTAACGAGTGCTTTGTTTACCGACACGCGTGCGTTAATCGAGTGCTTTTTGCTTATTGCCTTAGCGGTGTAATAAAGGTCGCGCTTTGCCATGCCTATCGTGCCGTTCATATAAATGGGGTGCGTAAGCTCGGGTCCTATATACGAATATGCAAGCGTTATTGCGTTATCTTCCAACACTCCCGCCGCTTTTAAAACGTCAATCCACGCCGCCCAATCTTCGCCGCCCATAACTTTTACGGTTGCGTCGATTTCTTCTTTTGTTGCGGGATTTATCGTAACTTCCCCGACCTCGCCCGTGCGCAAATCAATCGTTTTGTTTGTAAAGCTCTCGCCCACGGTTTTTAAAACCGAGTTTGCAACCGTGCCGTCGGGCAAAGTGCGGCGCGGCGCGGCAAGCGAATACACAACCGCATCAACCGTTTTCAAATCGCGCTTTATTGCCTCAACGGTGCGCTGTTTTATTTCGTCGGAAAAAGCGTCGCCGTTAATGCTCTTTGCATAAAGCCCCTTTTGGCGGGCAATGTCTTCCATTGCCGCGGTGTTGTACCAACCTGCGGTTGCGGTTCTCACCCCCGCCGCGGGACGCTCGAACATCACGTTAAGCGTTGCCGCTCCGCCGCCGAACGCAAGCGCGATTCGCGAAGCAAGACCGTAGCCCGTACTTCCGCCTATAACAAGCACGCGCTTACCCGCGTTTATCTTTCCCGCATACTTTTCGGCAACTTCTATTTGATTTTCAACCGACTTACGGCAACCCTCGGGGTGCGCTGTCGTGCAGATAAAACCTCTTACTTTCGGCTCGATAACCATAACTTAATACTCCTTATGCCATATGGCTTTTACCATTCGATTATATAACAACCGCTCGGCTATTGTCAATTAAACACAAGCCCGACATAAAATACAAATTCCGCAAAGTAGTTGCGTAAATAAAATATTAGTGATATAATTTAACGGTAGAATTTTAACAGAGGTGTTACGGCAATGCAAGTTCGCACACAAAACAACGAAAGAGTGAAAACCATAATAGTGGCGGCATGCGTCGCTTTTGCCGTTCTGCTCGTTATTTCGCTTATAATAAGCATTGTAAGCTTATCGTCGGCAACGCGCAGACGCAACGGTTTGGAACAGCAGCTTAAAGAGCTTAATACTCTGATAGAGCAAGGTAAGTTCGACCGCGAATATTACCAAAGCGACGAATACATTGAAATGATTGCCCGCGAATATCTTAACATGAAGGGCAAAGACGAAATAACTTTTGTGGGTAAATGAATATGAAATGCGCGGTTATAGACGTCGGAAGCAACTCGGTGCGTTATGCAGTAATTACACCCGATACCGTTATAGCAACCAAAAAATTGAACGGCACCGTCCTTGCGGACGGGCTGTTTTTTTCGGGAAAATTATCCGACGCCGCAATGGAGCGCACGGCGGATGCGATTGCGGAGTTCTGCGAAAATGCAAAGCGTGAAAAAGCAGATGAAATTTACGTTTTCGCAACCGAGGCGGTACGAGCCGCAAGCAACGGCAGTGAGTTCGTAAAACTCGTATACGAGCGAACGGGAATCGCCGTAGACGTCATAGACGGCGCGTCCGAAGCTCAAATCGGTTTTGCGGGCGCAGTATCGGACACGAAATCTCCCGTAACGGTATTCGACATAGGCGGCGCAAGCAGTGAAATTATTTGCGGCGAAAACGGAAAAATAATATTCGAAAAAAGCTCGCCTATCGGCTGCGTGCGACTGCGCGACGGCGCGGGCGGCTCGCGCGAAAAAGCCGAAAAACTCATTGCCGACCGTCTGCCCGACAAGCTGCCCAAAACAAATAAAGCAATAGGCATAGGCGGCACTGCAACGGCACTCGGCGCAATGTCGGTCTGTCCCGAAAAGTACGACCCCTTTAAAGTGCACGCAAGCACGGTTACCGCGGAATTTTTACGTAAAATCGCCGACCGCTTTTTCGGCGGCGAAAATCTGCAAATCGCCTACCCTTCGCTTACGGATTCGCGCGCAAAAATAATAGGCTACGGCGCGCTTGCGGCAATTAAAATATTAAAGCTGTCGGGCTTAAACGAATTTACCGTTTCGGAGCGCGACAACATAGAAGGCTATTACATGCTTAAATCGGGCATACGAAAAAATAGCGAAAAATTATAAAAATGTACGAATATTTTGCATTGCGCCGATAAATAATACTACTGTAACGCAACTCGTTACCAAGGAGAAATGCAAAATGGCTACTACGCAAAACAAGACGCAGAGCAAATCCGCTCAGAGCAAGGCTCAAAACAAGACCGCCAACAAGGCGACAAAGAGCACGCAGAACAAAGCGACCGCAAAATCCGCTCAGGGTAAATCTACCCAAAGCTGCTGCTCGAAAAAGTGCGGTAAAAGCACCGCGTCGGCAAAAGCCAAGGGTACTACTGCCCGCAACTGAATAAGTTAAGACAAAGTATCCTAAAACAAAACTCCCGAAATTTTTACCGTTTCGGGAGTTTTGTTTTAGGCGGATATGTCACCTCGACCGTAGCGGAGAGGCCTTTTACCTTGTGTTCCCGCCCTTATCGTTTTTGCTAAGCTTTTTTCGATAAAAAAGCGTTATTATTTTACTTTTTGGAAAATTTGTTCTGCAACGCTTTGAGCATGTCGTCCAAACTGCGTTCCCGATGCGGCGGACGGTTATTGTTGTTATTTCCGTCGAAGTTGTTGCGGCGATTGTCGCGTCCGTTGTTGCCGCGGTTGTTATTGCCGTTATTGCGGCGGTTGTCGCGCGGACGCTGTTCCGTTTTCTCTTTTACCGCTTTCGGAGCGTTGGGGTCTTTCATGCTGAGATTGATTCTCTTTTTAACGGGGTCTACGCCAATAACGCGCACTCGCACAACGTCGCCCACTTTAAGAGCCTCGCTCGGATGCTTGATATAGCGGTCGGAAATTTCCGATATATGCACGAGCCCGTCGTGGTGCACGCCTATATCGACAAATGCACCGAAGTCGATTACGTTGCGAACCGTACCCGTAAGTTCCATTCCCTCTTTCAAGTCGCTTATGTCCATAAGGTCGGCACGCAGTAACGGGGGCGGCAAAGTGTCGCGTATATCGCGCCCCGGCTTTATTATTTCTTCCAAAACGTCGTTTAGAGTAGGCTCGCCCACGTTTAATTCTTCGGCTACCTTTTTAACGCCCTCGGCGTTTACTTTGTTCTTTATATCTTCGAGATTTCCGTTTTTGACGTCGGCGTCGGTTTTGCCGTACTTAGCCAAAAGCTTTTCGGTTGCCTCGTATGCCTCGGGATGAACGGCGGTGTTATCCAGCACGTTTTCGCCGTCGGTGATTCGCAAAAAGCCCGCGCACTGCTCGAACGCCTTGGGTCCGAGTTTGGGCACTTCACGCAACTGCTCGCGCGTTTTGAACGGATTTTTCTCGCGGTACTTGACTATGTTTTTCGCTATCGATGTATTGAGTCCCGACACAAACGAAAGCAAGCTGTACGACGCCGTATTAAGGTCTACGCCTACGCTGTTTACGCAGTCCTCTACTACGCCCGTAAGAACCTCGGTGAGCCGTTTCTGCGGCATATCGTGCTGATACTGCCCTACGCCTATGCTCTTTACGTCTATTTTTATAAGCTCCGCAAGCGGGTCTAACAGTCTGCGCGCAATCGAAATCGCACTGCGGTATTCAACAGTAAGGTCGGGGAACTCCTCCGCACCGAGCTTGCTTGCCGAGTATACGCTTGCTCCCGCCTCGTTTACTACGGCGTAGCTTACGGGACGCGTGCATTCTTTCAGCATATCGGCTACGAAAATCTCGCTCTCTTTGCTTGCCGTACCGTTGCCTATGCTTATAACGTCTACTTTGTGCTTATCTATAAGCTTTAATAAAACCGCTTTTGCTTCCTCAGTCTTTTTCTGCGGAGGTGTGGGATAAATAACGGTATGGTCGAGCACGTTGCCGCTCTCGTCGATTACGGCGATTTTGCAACCCGTGCGGTATGCGGGGTCGAGTCCCAAAATAACTTTGCCTTTAAGCGGCGGTTGTAAAAGCAGAGGCTTTAAATTCTGCTCGAACATTTTTATTGCCTGCTCGTCAGCCTTTTCGGTAAGCTCTCCTCTTACTTCGCGTTCGATAGACGGGAAAATAAGACGTTCGTAACTGTCGGCGATAACTTCGTCCATAACAGCGGAAAATATGCTCTCTTTTTTGTAATATGCTTTAATCTTGTTCAAAGCGGTTTCCGAGTCGGCTTTAAGCGAAACCTTTAAACATTCGTCGGTTTCGCCGCGATTAACGGCAAGAATCCTGTGACTCGGAATAGCAGAAATCTTTTCGGAAAATTCGGCATACATTTCATACGTCGCCTTTTTGGCATTGTCGGGGTCTTTGGGGTCGAGCTTGGCGTCGAGAGTGGCGATTTCGTACATAAGCGCACGCAAGGTTTTGCGGATATTCGCATCGTCCGATATACGCTCGGCAATAATATCCTTTGCGCCTTGCAAAGCTTCCTGCGGTGTAGCGACTCCCTTTTCTTCGTTTACGTAAGGCGCGCACACGTCAAGCACTTCGCCTTCGGTTATTTCCTGAGCCATTATAACGTCGGCAAGCGGTTCCAAACCCTTTTCGATTGCAACCGACGCGCGCGTTTTTTTCTTTTGTTTATACGGACGGTATATGTCCTCCACCTCGGTAAGAGTCTGCGCGTTATCGAGCGCGACTTTGAGTTCGTCCGTCCACTTTTCCTGCGCTTCGATTGCCGCCTGCACTTCTTCCTTACGCTTTACGAGATTGCGAAGATACGTAAGTCTGTCGGCAAACTCGCGCAAAACCTGGTCGTCGCATGCACCGTGCATTTCTTTGCGGTAACGGGCTATAAACGGAATTGTGTTTCCGTCGTCGAGCAATGTCACAATGTTTGCGGCGTAATCCGCACGCATGGTAAATTCTTCACTGAGCTTTTTAATAATGTCCATTTATTACCTCTCGGATAGCCGCTGTTGTGTTTATTGCCGCTATTTCCGTTATTCGCCCGCAAGCGAGCCTGTGTATATTGTAGCAAAAGCATAGAAAAAAAGCAACTTTTTTTATTTGCTATACGTGTTAAATTATACGTTTGCCGCATATAAATTGTCGAGGTGATTTTATGGATAATTCGACAAATAAAACAAACGCGGTATCGGAACTTCACGTTTTCAGCCGCAAACGCGCCACTTTTACGGGCGTTGAAAAAGTAATCGCATCGTGCGAAACTTCGCTTAACCTTATTACCGCCTGCGGCAATCTTACGGTAAGCGGCGAAAAACTCAAAATCATAAAGTTCGATTCCGACAGCGGCATGCTCGAATTCGAGGGAAACATAAATTCGCTTAAATACAGCGGAGCACGCCAACCGCTTATAAAGCGAATCTTTAAATAAAATGACTTTTACCGCATTTTTGCTGTTTATCGCCGCGGGTTTGGCTTGCGGATTTATGGAAGGACTCAATAAACCGCTCAGACACAAGTCGGGAATCGTATTCACCGTAATAACCGACGTTATAATTGCGTTTGCTTCGGTTGCACTTCACGCCGTTATAATTTATTTCAAATGCGACGGGCAAATCTTTTTTTACGCAGTTTGCGCGCAGATTATCGCATTTTTAATATCGCGCTCGCTCGCGGCAAAACTTGCATGCAAAGTCGCCGCAAAAGTCGTAAAAAACAAAAAGCCGCGCCCCGATAAAAAGAGACGCGGCGAAACCGCCGTTCGTATATAATCCTATTTTATGAATACAATCACTCCCACTCGATTGTTGCTGGGGGTTTGCTTGTTATGTCGTAAACTATGCGGTTAATGTGCCGAACTTCGTTTACTATACGCGTGGAAATTTTTTCGAGCACGTCGTACGGTATGCGCGAAAAATCGGCGGTCATAAAGTCGGTGGTTGAAACACCGCGAAGCGCAAGGGTGTAATCGTAAGTTCTGCCGTCGCCCATTACTCCCACACTGCGCATATTTGTAAGTACCGCAAAGTACTGATTGATAGCGCGGTCTAATTTTGCCGCGGCGATTTCTTCGCGGAAAATCGCGTCGGCGTCTTGAAGAATTTTAACTTTATCGGGCGTTATGTCGCCTATTATGCGTATCGCGAGTCCCGGTCCGGGGAACGGCTGACGCCAAACAAGCTTTTCGTCGAGTCCGAGAGCCGTGCCGAGCGCGCGCACCTCGTCTTTGAACAAAAGACGGAGCGGCTCGACTATTTCCTTAAAATCCACATATGAGGGAAGTCCGCCTACGTTATGGTGCGATTTGATAACCGCCGCATCGCCCAACCCGCTCTCGATAACGTCGGGATAAATGGTGCCTTGTACCAAAAAATCCACTTTACCTATTTTTTTTGCCTCTTCCTCGAATACGCGAATAAATTCCTCGCCTATTATCTTGCGTTTTTTCTCGGGTTCGCTCACTCCCGCAAGCTTTTTCAAAAAGCGTTCGCCCGCGTTTACGCGCACGAAGTTTACTCCGCTGTCGGCAAACGCCGCCTCTACCTCGTCGCCTTCGTTTTTGCGCATAAGTCCGTGGTCGACGAATATGCAGGTTAGCTGATTGCCTATTGCGTTTGCAAGAAGCTTGCATGCAACCGAGCTATCCACCCCGCCCGACAGAGCAAGAAGGGCTTTGCCGCTCCCTATTTTTTCGCGCAATTCTCGGGTAGCCGTTTCGGCATAGTTCTCCATTGTCCAATCGCCGCGGCAACCGCACACTTTAAAAAGGAAATTGCGCAACATTTCGAATCCCTGTTCGGTGTGGTTCACCTCGGGGTGAAACTGCGTGCCGTAAAACTTTTTCTCTGCGTTTTCGATAGCTCCGTAAGGGCATTTTTCGCTGTGAGCAACCGAGCGGAAACCTTCGGGCAATTTTTTAATGTAATCGTTGTGACTCATCCACACAACCGATTTTTTCTTTAAGCCGTCAAAAAGCGGCGACGCCGTGTCGAAATTACAATCCGTTCTTCCGAACTCCGCCGCCGAATCTTTGCTTGCCGCTCCTATTTCGCCGCCGAGTCCGTACACCAAAAACTGTGCACCGTAGCATATGCCCAAAACGGGAATACCGAGCGTAAATATCTCGCTGTCCATTCTCGGTGAATCGGCAAGATACACCGACTTGGGACCGCCCGTGAATATTATTCCTATCGGCTCCATGGCGCGGATTTCGCTTAACGGCGTTTTATACGACTTGACTTCGCAGTAAACATTCAACTCGCGCACTCGCCGAGCTATAAGCTGATTGTATTGACCACCGAAGTCGAGTATTAAAACGGTTTGTTTTTTCATTGGATTTCCTCACTGAACTTTATGCAAACAGTATAGCACATATATGTTCCGTTTAGCAAACTTTTTCCGCAAAATATTTGACTTTTCGCGTCAATCTTTTACCGAGCCGTGCGCAAGTCGCGTTTTGCTTGACATAATTACGATTATAAGTTAAAATATTTAAAATTCCGCACTCTGTGCTTAAATATGCCCTACCGAACTGTCAAGGAGTAAAAAATGGACGTTTCTAAATATCAACGCGGTTACTTTATGCCACCCGAGGTTTGCATCGATTGGGCAACGCGCGAATATGCGGATAAAGCTCCCGTATGGTGCAGTGTCGATTTGCGCGACGGAAATCAGGCGCTCGTGAATCCCATGAGTTTAGAGGAAAAGACGGAATTTTTTTCGCACCTTGTTCGGGTGGGATTCAAAGAAATCGAAATAGGATTCCCAGCGGCGTCGGATACCGAATATGCGTTTTGCCGCAAATTGATAGACGACAACCTTATACCCGACGACGTAACCATTCAGGTGCTCACTCAGGCACGCGAACATATAATAGAAAAGACGTTCGAAGCAATACGCGGCGCGAAAAAAGCGATTGTACATCTGTACAATTCCACAAGCGTTGCTCAGCGCGAACAGGTTTTTAAAAAGAGCAAGGACGAAGTTAAAGAAATAGCGGTAAAGGGCGCAAAGCTTTTGAAAAAGCTTGCCGACAAAACAGACGGCAACTTTATGTTCGAATACTCGCCCGAAAGCTTTACCGGAACGGAACCCGAATACGCACTGCAAGTCTGCAACGCGGTTATAGACGTTTTCAATCCCGCTCCCGACAATAAAGTAATAATAAATCTGCCCGTTACTGTGGAAATGAGCATGCCGCACGTTTATGCGTGTCAGGTGGAGTACATGTGCAAGCACATAGCCCGACGCGACTCGGTTATAATATCCCTGCACCCGCACAACGACCGCGGAACGGGAGTTGCCGACGCCGAACTTGCTTTGCTTGCGGGAGCCGACCGAATAGAAGGCACTCTGTTCGGAAACGGAGAGCGCACCGGCAACGTAGATATTATTACGCTCGGCATGAATATGGTTATGCACGGCGTAGACCCCCGCCTCGATTTTTCAGAACTTCCGAAACTTACCGAAACATACGAGCGTCTTACGGGATTATCGGTTAATCCCCGTCAACCGTATTCGGGCGCGCTTGTGTTCACCGCCTTTTCGGGTTCGCATCAAGACGCCATTGCAAAAGGCTTAGCCCACCGCAACGCTCTCGGCGGAAAGTGGGCGGTGCCGTATCTTCCCATCGACCCCAAAGACGTGGGCCGCAATTACGACGGCGACGTGATACGCATAAACTCGCAGAGCGGCAAAGGCGGCATAGGATACGTTTTGGAACAGAAATTCGGATTCTCGCTTCCCGCAAAAATGCGCGAAGATGTGGGATACACCGTCAAGCGCGAATCGGACAAGCTTAAACGCGAACTCGGTTGCGACGAAGTGCGCGACATATTCGTGCGCGAATACGTAAACACTTCTTCCCCGCTCGAACTTACCGCTCACACGTTTTCCAAAGAATCGGACAAAGTTTGCGTTATAATGGAAACGTACTACCGCGGAAAAAAAGAGATTCTGCACGGCAACGGCAACGGTCAGTTAGACGCGGCGGCAACCGCAATAAAGTCGGCGTTTAACATGCACTTTACAATATCCACCTACACCGAACACGCACTCGACCGCGGTTCGGGAGCGCGGGCCTGCGCCTATGTGGGAATAACCGACCGCCCGAGCGGTGCAATCAGCTACGGCGCGGGCATAGATACCGATATTATGGCGGCGTCGATTAAAGCACTTGTAAGTGCGGTAAACAAACTTCTGTAAAACAAAAAACAAGGTGTTAAAAACCTTGTTTTTTTATGCGAATTTTCAGTCGAGAATAATCATGCTATTTTGCCGCGATTTCCGCTCTGCCTTTAAGATTGCCGCACTCCGCCGCAACCGTTACGATTCCGCTCGTTGCACGCACCGCCGCCATAGCCTCGCCGTAATAGGTATCGGTTTTGTCGCCGCAGTAACCGAGCTCGTTATAAGGGCATGCGTTTCCAATCGCCAAAAGTTCGCCGCCGTCTACGCTTACGCTTATTATCCCGCGTTCCAAAGGCTTAACCGTTCCGTCGGGGTCGGTGAATTTAAGACGCACAAAGCAAACCTCGCCTATCGAAACACTGCTCTTTTCGGGCAGTACCGACAGCACCGTTTGCTCCGCCGCCGTTTTTAGCGACGAACGGGAAAGCTCGTTGCCCTTTTTATCCAAAGCAACCGCGGTTACTTCGCCGTCGTAATACTTTGTTTCGAAATCGAATCTGCAATTCTTTTTGAATTTTTTTCTGCCCGCCCGCTTGCCGTTTACATACAGTTCTATTACGGGCGCGCGCGAATACACTTCTACCTTAGCCTTTTTGCCGTTTTGCCCGTTAAAGCTCCAACTCGGTATTGCGCCCGAAAACTTCCACGCCGACGGCGAATGTTTTTCGTTTGTGTGATTCACCGGTACAACCGCAATCTGCGGTTCGTCGGTAAGACCGAACGCAACGCGTGTGTAAAGTGCCTCGCCGAGCGGATTGCCTATCAAATCCACTCTGCCGCTTCCCGCGGTTATCCACCCCGGACCGTGCCTGAAATCGGGTGCATAGTCGCGGTATTCCCAACTGCCCACGCCCACTTCGCCCAAATAGTCCATGCCCGACCACACAAAGTCGCCTATAATAGCGGGGTGCGTTTTGGCAAATTCGTAAAAGCGGTAGGCGTCGCTGCAAAAAGTTTCGCTTCCGAGAATGACTCGGTTGGGATATTTTTTAATGTCGTGCTTGTAGCGCAGTATTCCGTAGTTGTAGCCCGCAACGTCCATTGCCGCAAAGCACCCGCGCGTTTTAACGTCGCACGCATGGAGCGTTGCCATGCGTTTCATAAAGCCGTCGCCGAGCTTACCCGCAAGGTTGTTGAAAAACTCGCTTCCCACTTTTTTCTGCGGATTCGTTTTAGCCTTTTTGTCGCTGTATACGCCGAACCCCATCGAGTGAAGAAGATTGAAAAATATGTTCACTCCCGCAGTTACGGGGCGGTCGGGGTCGAGCGACTTGCACACCGCTTTCATTTGCTTGAAAAATTCTATGCCTTTTTTTTGCGCCGTTTCGGCAACTTCGTTTCCGAGCGAGTACATTATTACCGACGGGTGGTTGTAGTCTTTTTCTATCATGTCGGTTATATCTTGCTCGTACCAATCGGTTACGTAATGAGCGTAATCGTGCATGGTTTTATGGATATACCACATGTCGGTGTACTCGTCCATCATCATAACGCCGAGTTCGTCGCAAGCTTCCAACATATACTTAGAGCAAGGATTATGCGCACTGCGAACGGCGTTATAGCCGTTTTCTTTCATGAGCCTTATTTTGCGTTCTTCGGCTTCGCGGTAGCACCTTGCGCCCAAAATCCCGTTGTCGTGGTGAATACACGCGCCGCGAATTATTACGCGCTCTCCGTTGAGCATAAAGCCGTTTTCTGGACTTACCGACACGGTGCGTATTCCGAATCTTTCAACTGCCGTATCGTTTCCGAATTTAACTTCGCACTCGTACAGTTCGGGAATGTCGGGAGTCCACGGCACCGCGTTATCTACCGTTACGGTAAACATAGCCTCTCCGTCGGAATAACCCGACACGGCGGCAACCTCGGAGCCGGAGTGCATAATGCTTGCGCTCACTTCCCCGTTGCCCTCGGTTTTGACTTTGATTTCCACAACGGCGGGGTTTAAGCTTAAAGTGCGTATTTTAACTCCGTTAAGCTTTATGTGCCGCGGGTCGGCAACATACAGATTTACGGGGCGGTAAATTCCCGCGCCCGAGTACCACCTGCTGTTGGGCTGATCGGAATTTCGGGCTATTACTTTTATTTCGTTTTGCTCGCCGAATTTTACGCGCTCGTTTAAAGAAACGTAAAAATTCGTATAGCCGTAAGGGCGGTTGCACACTTTTTCGCCGTTTAAGTACACCTTTGCGTTGTGGTATACTCCTTCGAATTCCAAAATCAAAACCTTGTCTTTGTATTCTTCGGGTACGGTAAATATTTTCACGTATTCGTAATCATAACCCGCAAACCAACCGGTGTTGGTGCCGCCGTCGCTACCGAGCGAACGCACTTCGCTTATCATGGCGTCGTGCGGAATATCAACGGACTGAAATTCCTCGTCGGTTTTGAGTCGTCTGTACTTCCAGCCGTCGTTAAATTCGATTTTTTGCATTTTCGTACCCCTTAAATAATTTTCCGCATAAAAGCCGAAAATTGCGCCGCGCCGCATAGGCGCAGCACAATTTTGCCGAATCTTTTACTGTTCCTTTTTACCGTTCTTTTTGGCTTCTTTTGCCGCCTTCTTGGCTTCCGCCGCCGCACGCTTACGCTCACGCGCCTCCTCGAACTTAGCTTCTTCTTCCTCGTAGTTCAAGCCTTTTTTCTCGCAACGCGCTTTAAGCTCGGCTTTTCTTGCCTCCTCCGCAACTCTGTCGGCTTCTTCCTGCTCGCGGCGAAGTCGTTCTTCGGGTTCAATCCACTCTATGCCCGCCGCCAAAGCTTCTTCCTTTTGACGTCCGAGAATGGTTTCCCTGTCCTTTTTGAGCAACTTTTCGACTCCGAAGAAAATCATAAGCACAACGCACGCAATGTACGCGATTGTTTCAATCCAAATGTAGCTTACCGTTACTGCTACCGTTTTCGAGCCGCCGCCAGAAATCGCATTGAATATGCCCGTTGCAAGCGGAGTCGCTACCGCCATAAGCGAGCTGTAAATACTCATAGTAAAGCCGTCGCATCTGTATCCGCGCTTTGCCTCTATGTGGTCGAGCACGTCGGCTATCATGGCAAGAATCATATAGCATGCGGGCGACGAGCCTAAGCTTTTAATTGCAACGCCCGTTGCCACGACGTAGAAATTATTTGCGAAGAATCCCGCAAGCAAGCCGCCCGCCGCCGCCACGATACACCCGACAAGCACGACTATACGCTTGCCGAACTTAGCCGAAAGCGGCCAAATAAACGCCATTGCAACCGCCATTGGCACCGCGCCGAGTATGTTTATAATCGACATCGCGCCGTCGCCGCCGAGCGGAGTATTTGCGAATCTGTCGCAAAAATAAGTTATTGATATGTTTTTGAACATTCCGCCCGTGTTATACAAAAGGAAGAATACTATTACTATCCACCAATATTTACACGTGGTAACGCCCTTAACCTGCTTGCCGAGAGAAATTTTTTCATTGTTGCCTGAAACGGGAGTAGCCGATATTTCTTCGGTTACGCGCTCGCGCGTAAAGTAGTATTGCATAACGGTAAACAGGAACGTAACTATACCGATTGCTATAAACGCAATCATCCATGCGGTTTTGTTGGGGGTTTCCCAACCGCCCATAAACCATGCAATAATCATGGGGAAAACCATGCCGCCCGCACCCATTACGGCTATGCTTGCGAAGTTGGAAAACGATGCGAGAAGTCCGCGCTGATTTCCGTTGCGCGTAGAAAGCGGAACAAGAGTGCTGTTTGCGGTGTTGTACATAGGGTACGCTATCGAATAATAAATATTATACGCAATAGCGGTGAGCACCATTGTAAGCACAGGCGTAGCCGTTCCGTTTCCCATGGGAATCACAAACATTCCAACGCACGCAACAGCCAAAAGTATCGAGCTAAGCAGTATCCAAGGGCGCGCCTTACCCGCTTTGCTCTTTGTCCGCTCGATTAGCTGCCCTACAACCAAATTACCGACAACTATGAGAATTGCGCTGAGTATAGGCATCAATGCTAAAAATGTCTTTATTGCCCCGTCGGGCAACTCCATTATAGCTTTTCCTTGTTCATCGATACCTGTTTGTATGCGATAATTCGCAAATAAAACGTCCGTCCAATAGCGATTCAAAAAACTTGTGAAAATGCCGTTTGCAAGCAGTGCCCCGAACGGACCGAGAAAATAGCCGAACAGCATTTCCTTAAACTTGACGTTTGCCGATTTTATTTTAGACGATAAAATAGGTTTTTCAAACAAGCTCTTTTTTGTTCCCGTCATATTTTCCTCCTGTTTAATTTAAAAGTTCATCGGTTTGTGCATTATACCGAATTGAATTACATATCAAGGTGCTTTTATGCCGCTTTAATTATTTTATCACACGGCAATGAATTTTTCAACCTATTTTACAAAATTTTCCGCTTTACACTTAAATTCGTATTTGCCGCTTCCCACAGTCTGTTTTTCTCCGTTCGGCAAACTCACTATGCAATCCGTACCGACGGGAACCGAAATTTCAAGCATAAATTCTCCGTCGGAAATTTTCCAACCGCATTCTATTTTTCCGTAAGGCGATTCCACTTCGCCGCGGGCATAAGTTATTCCGCCGCCCATAATCGGTTTGCACTCGAATCGCTTATATCCGCACTCTACGGGCTGTATGCCCAAAATTCTGCGATATAAAAAGTCGCCTACCGCACCCGACGCGTAATGATTGAACGACAACATGCCGCCCGTTCCGTCGTCGGTTATATTGACTTCGCCGTTTTCTTTAAGACCGTCCCAACGCTCCCATATAGTCGTTCCGCCCGCTTTGACTTCGTACAGCCACGACGGACATTCGGTGCTCAGAAGCATTTTAAACGCATCGTCGGCATGCCCGTTATCGCAAAGCGCGAACAGAATATACGGCGTTCCGGGGAATCCCGTTGCTATTTTATAACCGTTTTTCTTTACGAGTTCGGCAAGATTGTCCGCCGCCGCCTGCTTTTGCTTTGCGGGAAACATGCCGAAATACAGCGGCAAAACGTATGCCGTCTGAAACTCTTTTTTAAGTTTGCCTTTTCCGTCGGTGAAACATTTTACGTAAGCATTCGCCGCGCCCTCTGAAATTTTGCGGTACTTAGCCGCGTCGCGCTTCATACCCAAAATTTCGGCAACCTTAGCAACGATACCCGCCGTGTTGCACAGACTTGCCGTTGCCGTATACTTACTGCGCTTTTGCCAGCCGCTCATTTTCGGCTCGTCGGGGGCAACCCAATCGCCGAAGTGAAACACCGAAGGAGTATGCCATATATAACGGCGACGTCCCACGCTTAACAATCCCGCCCAAAATTTGCAAGCGTCTACATACTTGCACATGCTTATATAAGAACGCACGAGCACGTCTATATCGCCGCTTGCCGTGTATAATGCCCACGGCACGGTCACGCTTGCGTCACCCCAAAAATCGATTGCCATTTTAGGC
This sequence comes from uncultured Clostridia bacterium, assembly GCA_947086925.1. Classification (GTDB taxonomy): domain Bacteria; phylum Bacillota; class Clostridia; order Christensenellales; family Pumilibacteraceae; genus Pumilibacter. The sequence goes on along the minus strand of CAMUAL010000019.1, from coordinate 10,082 downwards.
ATTGTAACGGGGAATCCGTACCCCTGTGCGGGAACGGTTTGCGGTATGCCTCCCGTGCGCAGTTGCTCACTGCGCAAATCGTAAAGCCACTTATCCAAAAACCGCGCCATATTAAAGTTAAGGCACGCGGTGGGCGCAAACAACGCAATGTCACCCGTCCACCCCATGCGCTCGTCGCGTTGCGGGCAATCGGTGGGAATATCCACAAAGTTAGACTTGGCGCTCCAAACTATATTCTGCTGTAAGCGGTTAATCGTTTCGTTCGAACATTCGAACTTGCCCGTCTGCTCTATATCGGAATACAGAGCTACCGCCGACAGAGTAATATCGTCTTTATTTATGCCGCGCACTCCCACGTACCTAAACCCCATGTACGTAAACACGGGCGAATAACACTGATTTCCGTCGCGGCATATATAAGTCGCCATGGCTTTTGCGGACCTGAGCGGCTCGGTGCAAAGTCTGCCGTCGGGGTGCAGAACTTCGGCATGACGGAATACTGCCGTCTGACCGGACTTGCCTTTTATATCCGCTCGGATAACGCCGGCGAAATTCTGTCCGAAGTCGTATATTATTTCGCCGTCGGCGCGTTCGGTAACCGACACGGGCTTCATAACCTCGTGCGCCTTTACGGGTGCGCCGTGTTCGGCGATAAACTCCGGCTTAATCTTTACTTTTTCAACGCTTGCCGACTGCCACTTTATATTGTCAAGGTCTATGCGGGCATCGTAGGTTTCGCCGTCGTAAAAATCCGCCATGCGGTAATTGCCGTCCATGCTTACCTGCCAACTGCCGTCGGTGCCTATAACCTCGTTGCTTCCGTCGTCGTAAGTTACGCGAAGTTCCATTAAAAACGCCTGTCTGTCAGCCGTCACGCGGTTTACCCTTGTAAAAACAAACGAACCTACCGCCCAACCTCCCGCAACAAACGCGGTTATCGCGTCGTCGCCTTTAAGAAGGTCGGTCACGTTATAAGTCTGATACTGAATATTTTTTGCGTACGAAGTGAAGCCGGGTGCAAAGTATCTGTCGCCCACCTTCTCGCCGTTTATTTTAAGTTCGTATATTCCTATTGCCGTTGCGTAAATAAACGCGCTTTGTATCTTCTTTTTTATATTCAATTTTTTGCGGAAAACCATAGGCGCGGGCGAAACTTTCTTTTCGGTGAATTTATATTCGCCGCACGTTATCCATTTTGCCTGCCACGGCTCGCCGAGTCGCCCGGTGTAAAATTTGCATTCGGCAGTTTCGGAATCTCCCGCAGTGTCGGTAGCGCGCACCGCCGCCGTATATTCGGTGAACGGCTTTAATTTGGGTCCGCCGTACTGAATCATAATCTGCTCGTCGGTGTCGCGATACCATTCGCCTACGCTCAAACGGGCACGCCAAAGCTTAACGTCCTTTTTATCCGACGTCATAGCAAAAGAAAAGCGCGGTTGCGGATTATCGGTTACACACTTTCCCGAACTCAGATTTTCGCAATATAATCCTGTTAATTTCATTTCTCCGTTCCTTTATGCCTGCGGAATACGTTCATCCTAACGCTATGCCCTCGCTGCCGCCTTCTCCGCAAATCGGAAAAGGCAATGCAAGGACAACTCATATATGGGAGGAAAGAACTGATTTTAACTTAACCTTATTTTAGCACGTTAAGTGCTACGCTTCAACTCTATTTGCGTAAATTGCATTTATTTTGACACAAATTGCACCATAGCGGCATTATTCCGTCTGTTTGCGGCAATAAAAAAGGGACTGACACTTGCAATTCGGGTGTCGTCCCCTTTGCGGTTTTAACTGCTTGCAATTAACCGAACAGGCGTTTACTTATTGTTTTCTACGTCGATATAGTCGGTTACGGCTACATACTTACCGTCTTTCTTCATTTCAAGATGCAAGTGCGCGCCCATGTTCTTTTCGCACATCATTGTGCCAACCGTTCCGATTTTGGCGCCCGATTCGATTTTTTCGCCGTTTGCCACCGATGCGGTATCGAGTCCTTTGTAAATGGACACGTAGCCGTCGGCGTGCTCCACGGTTACTACCGTACCTTCCAAAATGGTGTTTTCAACGCTTTTAACGGTACCGTCGGCTATGCTCAAAACATCCGAGCCTGCCGCCGCCTCGAAGTCTACGCCGTTATGCGTGCGCCACTGTTTTAACGTGTCGTTGTACACAAGCTTGTCGAGCGAAGCCTGCTTTGTAACGGTGCACTCGTTAAGCGGAGCGGTGAAAGTTATCACGGGCTTTACGTCTACGGGCACTTTGTTATCTGTCGGCACATTCTTGCGCAGTCCGAATGTAAGCGACAGCGTAAGCGCGACGGCAACCACCGCAACCGATGCACACACGGCAATAATGCTTTTGCCTTTTCTGCTCACACGGGTACGTTTTTTCTCCGCCGTCGCGTGAGTTCTCTTATACGTTCTCATTGTTTTTTTACCTCCGAAAAAATGGTGTTTTGTTTTATCGTGCTTGAATTATTTACACGATTTAATCGCTTTATACCTGTAACGAAAAAAAATTTTTCGATTTAAAAAAACTTCATCAATGCAAACGCCGCGAAAAAATCGATTTGCTTTCAAAAGGGCGAAATTATCTTGACTATTTAATCGCCAAGTTTTATAATATATATGTTTGACTAAAATTCATATATCATTTTGGAGGTATGTATGAAAAAAATGACCATTGACGGAAACACCGCCGCATCGCATGTAGCATATGCGTTCAGCGAAGTTGCCGCCATCTACCCCATAACCCCCTCGTCCCCTATGGCGGAATACGCCGACGAATGGGCTGCAACGGGCAGAGTAAACATGTTCGGACAGCCGCTCAGACTTGCGGAAATGCAAAGCGAAGCGGGCGCGGCAGGCGCGGTTCACGGCAGTTTGACTGCGGGCGCGCTCACCACAACGTACACGGCAAGTCAGGGCTTGTTGCTTATGATTCCCAACATGTATAAGATTGCCGGCGAAATGTTGCCCTGCGTGTTCCACGTTTCGGCACGTGCGCTCGCGGCTCACGCGCTTTCCATATTCGGCGACCATGCCGACGTAATGGCTTGCCGTCAGACGGGTTTTGCAATGCTTGCAAGCAACTCGGTTCAGGAAGCCATGGATTTGGCACTTGTAGCTCACCTTTCCACTCTCAAAGCAAAAGTTCCGTTCCTGCATTTCTTCGACGGATTCCGTACAAGCCACGAGATAAGCAAAATAAACGGAATCGAATACGACGAAATCAAGAAACTTTGCGACAGCCTTAAAATAGACGAAGACATAAAAGACTTCAAGTCGCGCGCGCTCAATCCCGAACACCCCGTTCAAAAGGGTACGGCTCAGAATCCCGACATATATTTCCAAAACCGCGAAGCGGCGAATAAATATTACGAGGCAACTCCCGAAATCGTAAAGACCATGATGCAAAAGGTTTACGAACTTACGGGACGCAAATACGAGCTTTATCAGTATTACGGAGCGCCCGACGCAACCGACCTTATTATAATGATGGGTAGCGGTTGCGAAGCGGCGGAAGAAACCGTTGACTATCTTATCGCAAAGGGCAAAAAGGTAGGCTTGCTCAAAATCCGTCTTTACCGTCCTTTCTCGGTTAAAGACTTTGTTGCGGCTATCCCCTCGTCGGTTAAAAAGATTGCCGTACTCGACCGCACCAAAGAACCCGGCGCGCTCGGCGAACCTCTTTATCTCGACGTTTGCTCGGCACTTTACGAAAACGGCAAGGGCAATATAACCGTTGTAGGCGGCAGATACGGACTCGGCAGTAAAGAATTTAACCCGAGCATGGTAAACGCGGTTTACGAGAATCTTGCCTCCGCTCAACCCAAAAATCACTTCACCGTTGGTATCGAAGACGACGTTACGGGAACCTCGCTTAAAGTAAACGAGTTTATAAACGCCTCGCCCGCAGGCACAAAGCGTTGTAAATTCTACGGACTAGGCAGCGACGGCACGGTAGGCGCAAACAAGAACAGCATTAAGATTATAGGCGACCACACCGACATGTACGCACAAGGTTATTTCAGCTACGACTCGAAAAAGAGCGGCGGCATAACCATTTCGCACCTTCGTTTCGGCAAGTCCCCCATTAAGAGCACTTACCTTATCGACCAAGCCGACTTCGTTGCTTGCTCGAATCAGTCATACGTAACCCGTTACGACATGGTTTCCGACATTAAAGACGGCGGTGTGTTCTTACTTAACACCAACTGGACGGTTGAACAGCTCGATTCAGAGCTTCCCGCCGCAATGAAAAATCATATCGCCAAAAAGCACATTAAGTTCTACACCCTCGACGCGCTCAAAGTAGTAAACGAAATCGGCGCAAGAAAAGGCGTAAACACCGTGCTTCAAGCGGCATTCTTCAAGCTTGCCGACATTATACCCTACGAGCAAGCCGCCGACTACATGAAGCAAATGATTAAAAAGGCTTACGGCAAAAAGGGCGACGACGTTGTAAACATGAACTACGCTTGCGTAGACAACGCAATCACCGGACTTGTGGAAGTTAAATATCCCGCATCGTGGGCTACCGCAACCAACGGCGCAGTTGCCGCAACCTCTACCGACAACAAGTACTTTAACGAATTCGTTAAACCCATAATCGCGCAAGAGGGCGACAAACTCCCCGTTTCGGCGTTTGAGCCGGACGGCACCGTTCCCACAGGCACCACTAAGTACGAAAAACGCGGTATCGCCGAAAAAGTGCCCGCATGGATAGCAGAAAACTGCATACAGTGTAATCAGTGCTCGCTCGTATGCCCGCACGCATGTATACGCCCCGTGCTCTGCGACGACAAGCAGGCAAGCAAGGGCGGTAAAGAATTTGTTACTGCGCCCGCTAAACCCGAAGCGACTTTCGACGGACTCAGATTCCGTATTCAGGTTTCGCCGCTCGACTGCACGGGTTGTTCGAGTTGCGCAAACGTATGCCCCGCCAAAGAAAAGGCACTTAAAATGGTTCCTTTCGAAGACAGCATGAAAACCGAAGAAGCAAATTGGGAATACGCGGTTAAGCTTCCCGTACGCGATGTATCGGCAAAAGTTAAAACCGATTCTGTCAAAGGAAGTCAGTTCCGTCAGCCGTTATTCGAATTTTCGGGTGCATGCGCAGGCTGCGGCGAAACACCTTACGTTAAGCTTATAACTCAGCTGTTCGGCGACCGCATGGTTGTTGCCAACGCAACGGGTTGCTCGTCGATTTACGGCGGCAGCGCTCCCACCTGCCCTTACACGGTAAACGCAGAAGGTCACGGACCGGCTTGGGCAAACAGCTTGTTCGAGGATAATGCCGAATTCGGTTACGGCATGAACCTCGCTTACAAAGCTCGCAAAGAAAAACTTATCTCGGACGTAAACAAAGCTTTGGAACTCGGCGCAGACGGCGCAATCAAAGAAGCTCTCAACGAATGGCTTAAAAACAACGGCGACGCCGAGGGTAGCAAAAAATCCGCGGCTGCCGTTAAAGCGGCTCTGCCCGCCGCAATCAAATCGGCTAAGGGCGAACTTAAAGCGACTCTTACCGCGATTAAAGATTCCGAGGACGTTCTCGTTAAAAAGTCCGTTTGGATTTTCGGCGGCGACGGTTGGGCATACGACATCGGCTACGGCGGTCTTGACCACGTGCTTGCCTCGGGCGAAGACGTAAACGTATTGGTAGTCGATACCGAAGTTTACTCCAACACGGGCGGACAGTCGAGTAAGTCTACCCCCACCGGCTCGGTTGCCAAATTCGCGGCAAGCGGAAAGCGCACCAAGAAAAAAGATTTGGGCATGATGGCTATGAGCTACGGCTACGTTTACGTAGCGCAAGTAGCTATGGGCGCAAATCAAAATCAGGTTATCAAAGCAATCGCCGAAGCAGAAGCTTACCACGGACCCAGCCTTATAATCGCTTACGCAACATGTATCAACCACGGCATCGATATGTCCAACGGTCAGGCGGAACAGAAAAAAGCGGTTGAAGCGGGTTATTGGCAGTTGTACCGTTACAACCCCGAGCTTGCCGACCAAGGCAAAAATCCGTTCACGCTCGACAGTAAAGACCCCACAGGCAGCTATCAAGACTTCATAACAGGCGAAACCCGCTATAAGAGTCTTATCAAAACTCATCCCGAAATCGCAAAGGAATTGTTTGTAAAATCCGAAGCCGACGCAAAACAACGTCTTGAAACCTACAAGCAAAAAGCCGGCAAATAACGTACGCAAACAACAAGACGAAAAATCGTTCGAATAAAACACACCGAACAACAAAACGAAAAGAGCTTCCCTTAGTGGAAGCTCTTTTCGTTTTATCACAGCCGTAAATTATCTGATTGCGTAATCAGAGTTTACAATATCCGAAGCCGATTACAAGATTGCAGATTTATTTTGTTTATTACGCCTAAACACGGAAATCCGCTAAATGAGTCCTTCGTTTACCTTGCATTTCGGGATAGTTTCAAAACCCTTTTTAAGGTCGGAATCGGTGGGAATGCAGTCAGTCATCGTGCCGTCGTTGTACTGCTTGTAGGCGGTAAGGTCGAAATACCCCGTGCCCGTTAAGCCGAATAAAATAGTTTTCTTTTTGCCCTCTTTTTTGCACTTTAACGCCTCATCGATTGCTACGCGAATTGCGTGACTGCTTTCGGGCGCGGGCAAAATACCTTCACACTTGGCGAATTTAACCGCAGACTCGAACACAAGGCTCTGATCTACCGCCACCGCGCGCATATACCCGTCATGATACAGCTTTGAAACAATGGGACTCATACCGTGATAGCGAAGTCCGCCCGCATGGTTGGGCGAAGGCATGAACCCGCAACCGAGCGTATACATTTTGGCAAGCGGAGTGGTTTTTGCCGAGTCGCAGAAGTCATAAGCATACTTCCCGCGGGTAAGAGTGGGACAGCTTGCAGGCTCTACTCCTATAAACTCGATATTGTTTTTTCCCTGTAATTTATCGCCCATGTAAGGCGCAACAAGCCCGCCGAAGTTACTGCCGCCTCCGCAACAACCTATAATTATATCGGGCGTAATGCCGTATTTGTCGAGTGCGGTTTTACATTCCTGCCCTATTACCGACTGATGCAATAATACGTGGTCGAGAACCGAACCGAGCACATAGCGACAGTTTTTTGTATTCACCGCTTTTTCGACAGCCTCGGAAATGGCGCACCCGAGCGAACCGCCCGTTTCGGGAAATTCCTCTAAAAGCTTACGTCCCGCATTTGTGGTGTTGCTCGGCGATGCGATTACGTTTGCTCCGTATGTGCGCATAACCTCGCGGCGGTGCGGCTTCTGTTCGCTCGAAACCTTTACCATAAACACGTCTAAGTCGAGTCCGAAAAACGCAGCCGCCATACTCAGAGCAGTTCCCCACTGTCCCGCTCCGGTTTCGGTAGTAATATTCGTTAAACCCTGTTTTTTTGCGTAATACGCCTGTGCCGCCGCCGAATTGAGCTTATGCGAACCCGACGTATTGTTGCCCTCAAACTTGTAGTAAATTTCGGCGGGAGTGCCGAGCATCTGCTCCAAAAAGTAAGCGCGCACCAAAGGCGAAGGTCGGAACATCTTGTAAAACGCACGTATACCTTCGGGAATTTCTATGAGTTCATCGGTATCGTTAAGTTCCTGCGAAATGCAGTCGTCGCAAAAAACATGCCGCAAATCCTCTTTTGTGCAAGGCTCTTGCGTTGCCGGATTTATAAACGGAGCATGCGAATTTCGCATATGCGCTTTCACATTATACCAATAGCGCGGAATCTCGTCTTCGTTCAAATAAATCTTGTAAGGAATCTTCTTATCGGTTGCCATGGCTTTTACCTCCGTTTTGATTTTCAGTTAGTTTACTACATGCCGTTCGTATTTGTCAAGAGGATTTCGCCTGTTCGCCGATTATGTTTCTTTGTTTATATAAAACGGAATGTTGCCTATTCGCTTAATCGGCTGTGCGCGTTTCGGCTTCCGATTCCGGCTCGGCGGTATCGTTTTGCTCGGGTTCGTGAGTTTGCTCGGGCTGTGATTCTTCTGCGTAGGATACGTTCGGCGTTCCGAAAACGTCATCGGTGCTCCCCTCGGCAATATCCGCTAAAACGGCGGTTGCGTCGCTTTGCGCAAGAGGCTTGCCGCTCTTATCGAGCTTAACGAAAAAGTCGATTGTAAGCCCGACGGTTACCGCCATTGCTATAACGTCGGCAACGGGTGCCGCCCACAAGATTCCCTCTATTCCGAAAGCTATGGGCAGAGTGGTTATAAGCGGTATAAAACATATAATGTCACGAATCATAGACGCAATTACGGCGCGTATGGGCTTGCCTACGGCTTGGAAGAAGATAGACGACATCTTAATCGTGCATGTAAAAGTAACCAACATTAAAAATATGCGGAACGTCAGATTGCCGAATTTCCAATACAAATTTGCGTCAACTTGGTTGGGGTCGGGGCGTCCGAAAATTCCCACAACGGCTTGCGGTGCAATCTCGAAAAGCGCGGTAAACACTACGCCTATAATAATCGTACTGAGCAGAATGTTTTTGTATACCTTTTTGACTCGGTCGAATTTTTGCGCGCCCAAATTGTAACCGATAATCGGCTGACAGCCCAAAACTATTCCCACGACTATATTTATTACAACGGTAAAAACCTTGCTCTCTATTGCGATTATCGCTATCGGAATATCCGCGCCGTAATCGGATTTTGCGCCGTACTTGGCAAGCATAATATTGCATACGAGCGAAATTATAACAATAGTCATCTGAGTGATAAACGACGACACGCCGAGTTGCAAAGCCTTTGAAAAAGTTTTGAAATCGGGAATCAGACTTTTAAGTTTGAGCTTAAAGGTTTTTGTGCGGAACATATATATAACGGAAATCACAAACGACACCACCTGTCCGATAACCGTTGCCCATGCCGCGCCTATCATTCCCCACTTGAATCCGAATATAAACACGGGGTCGAGAATTATGTTTATTACCGCGCCCGAAACCATAGACGCCATGCTCCACGCCGGACTGCCGTCGGCACGAATAACCGCGTTAAGCATGTTCATAAGCATATATACGGGAAAGAACGAAAGAATGATATTAAAGTACCGAATCGCATACCCTATGCTGTTTTCCGACGCTCCGAACAGCGTTAAGAGTCCGCGCTTTAACGGAAAGAATACCGCCATAAGCACCGCGCTTGCCGCTATCGTAATAACAATGCCCGTGCCTATCGCTCTATGAGCTTTGCTTGTATCGCGCCTGCCTTGACACAGATTCAAATACGCCGCACAGCCGTCGCCTAAACACCACGCAAACGCCTGCGCTATAATGAATATAGGAAACACGACGCCAGTGGCCGCATTACCCAATACGCTGAGCTCGCTGTTGCCTACGAATATCTGATCCACTCTGTTATAAAGCGCGCTTATAAGCAACGACAGTACACAGGAAATAGAAAATTCGAGCATAAGCTTGCCTATTTTAGCCTCGCCCAAAAATTTGTTTTGTTCGTTTTCCATAACTCCTCCGCTTTCGGCGCACAAAAAAAACGGCACACGTCTGCGCGCATGCCGAAATCCGCAAATAACCGCTCCGACACACACGTTTTGGCTTGTACCGTAATCAGATTTACGCGCCCGCAGGCGCAACATGTGTCGTTGCCGAATATCTATTTTGTGAAATTATTATAACAAAGTTATCCTAAAAAGTCAAACGATTGCTTTAAAATACAAGGTGTTATAAATTGTAATTCGCATGCAAATACAATATTTCCACCGACTACATGTTTGTGTTGTAAAACGATAAAAGCCGAAACATAAAACTTATTTATTATGAATCGGTTAAACGCATAAAATTATTTTTATAGTTAAAATTCAAAAAATCCCTTAAAGCGTTTGACTTTTTGCGTAGGCTGTTATATAATAAATAAGCTGTTTGAAAAACGGCAATATTTATGCGCTGTTAGCTCAATTGGATAGAGCGTCGGTCTACGGAACCGAAGGTTGGGGATTCGAACTCCTCACGGCGCGCCAAAAAAAACGCAACCGGTTTGGGTGTGTTCCATAGGGAATTTACAAAAAACTAAATTTTAATCGGAATACAC
>CAMUAL010000018.1 GCA_947086925.1 uncultured Clostridia bacterium | reverse complement strand
TCAGTGCCTACGTTTGCCGCAATACCGTTGCTATATTTAGCCTTTGTGTTAATATTCGGCTCGGTTACCGGCAACTATATTTACTTTTTCATGAACTATGAAAAAGTCGGTATTTGGTATTCGGTATTATGTATTCTCGGTATTTTAGCGGGAATATTCTTATTTGGGTTTGCGCTTTATTATCTTAATAGGCTTATTCAAAAATTCGTGAATAAAAAATACAACACGAGGATAAATTATGAATCCCCCCTCGACGGCATACCGCTTTTATCGGCTTTCGGGTAAAAGATAAAGGCTATTTAATATTCCATGAAAAAATGCGGGTTACGCCCTCGGGGGTTTCGACTTTAACCTCGATTACCTTGCCTACCGCGTTTATATCCGACGACGCGGTTATAAGCCAGCCGTTTGCGGTTTTTGCAAGCGTTGCGTATTCGGGAGTCAAAAGAGTTACGACAAAGGATTCGCCGAGAACATTAAACGTGGCGGAATACGGCATTGCGGAAAATGAGATTTCCATACTCTCGCCCGATTCAAACGCCGTAAAGAGCGGATTGCAAGATATTCGCTCAACCGGTATGCGCACCACCGTAACGGCAAGAATATTGCTTTTAACATTGTCGTATTCGGCAGTTGCGGAAACGTAAATAACCGAGTCGATTTCGAGTTTTTCGGTTGTGATTAAATACCCGTTCTCTATTGAGACGTACACGGACAAATCGCCGTCTATTTCCGTTCCGTCGGCTTTTGTTATCTTTTCTATCGTGTAATGATATTGAGTGTACGATGCGTTAAGCGGCAACCATCCCCTATTTAGAGCCTTGCTTTGCGCTACGCCTATCGTATCGGAATTATCCATAAGCCATATGTTCATGCTTTTTACGGCAATGTGATTGCGGAATACTTTTACCGAAATCGCAAGGTCGCCGTACTTGATATTCGCCCACTCCGCAAACTCTATTTCGTAATAGTCGGCGGCAAACACGTATAATCCCGTTTCTTCCGATTCGAGCATTTCGCGTCTTAAAGATATGTTGTTCGAGCAAATCACAATCAAATTGTCGTAATCGATGCTTTCGTATGTTACGCGGCTTCCCGCGGTAACTTTTACCACAAGTTCGGGAAGCTTAATGCCCGCCACGTCATGCTCGATTTCGAACATGCGACTGTCGGCGAACTCTTTATCCGCGGAAATTTCGCTGTCGTCATACACGGCGAACCCCGAGGTGTCTATTCCTATTTCGGTTGAAAAGATAAGCTCGCGAGCGGTTACAGGCGGCGGAGCGGTGTTTACGTACAGAGCCGACATTACTACGGCAACCGCAAGCAAGGCAATCAAAAACGCCGACAGCGCGATTATCGAGATATTGCGCTTGGAGAGCGCACCGTTTTTTTGTACTATAACCGTTTCGGTTTCGGGGTCGGATAAAAGCTCGCTCGGTTTTACTCCGAAAAATTCCGCGAGTAGGCGCAGAGAGTCGGAACTCGGAAGTCCCAAACCGTTTTCCCATTTTGCAACGGCACTTCTGCTCACGAAAATCTTTTTTGACAGTTCGTCTTGCGAAATTCCCTTTTGCGCTCGTAACTGTTTTAATTTATCGCAAAAACGCATATTGTTCACCTCGGGTGTTTACTGCAATCATTATATCACAAAAGCCGAAAATGCGTCGATTTTTACTTGTTACTTTGGCAATTTACTCTGTTACTTTTGCTTTAAGTTAAAAATATCTTGCGTAACACAAACGCAAGATATTTGCTCTATCAATAAATTACAGCGATATAATTTCGGCGGTGAAAAATTTACCGTCGCCCTCTATTACCGCACAAGTGGGTTTGCCGTAACCTGCCGAACCGGGGTTAAGTAACATTACCCCGCCCGCATCGAAAACTTGCGCGCGGTGCGTATGCCCGTACAACGCCCACGCGCACCCCGTTTCGCGTGCGTGCGCGGCAAGACCAATCGTGCTCGATTTAACGCCGTACGCGTTGCCGTGCGTAATCATAAACTTTGTTTCGCCAACCGTAAGAACTGCGTCTTGCGGGTGCTCCGACATAACGTCGCAGTTGCCCTTTACCCTAATCACTTCGGCGGTAATCTCGGGCAACACTTTGTCGAGGTCGCGATTACCGTCACCGAGATACACAAAATAATCGCTTGAATTTATTATCGGCATTGCCTTTTTAAAAGCGTTTACGTTTCCGTGCGAATCGGAAAACACCGTGATTTTATACTTTTTGCTTTCCATATTTTCGGTCCTTAAAACTTGCCCGATTTTTTGATTTGCGCTACCAAATTATGCAGTGCGCGGCTGCGGTGACTTACCGAATTTTTTTCTTCCGCAGTTGCTATCCCGAACGATTTGCCTATTTCGTCGCAGTAAAAGAGCGGGTCGTATCCAAAGCCGCCGCTCCCCTCCTCGGCATGCAAAATATGCCCCTCAACCGTGCCCGTAGCGACAAATTCGCCTTTGTCGCACACCAAGGCAACCGCGCTGATAAAACGCGCCTTACGGCTTTCTACGCCCTTTAAATTAAACAAAAGTAATTCGTTGTTGGCTTTGTCGTTTCCGTGGTCGCCCGAATAGCGCGCCGAATACACCCCCGGCGCACCGCCGAGCGCGTCAACGCACAAACCGCTGTCGTCGCTGAGCGCGGCAAGTCCCGTGCGGGCGAATACATAGCGCGCCTTTATTAAAGCGTTGTCGGGAAAAGTTTCGCCGTTCTCCTCGATGTCGGCGTCTATTCCCACCTCCGACATAGGCACGACTTCGAATATGCCGCTTAAAATTTCGGCGACTTCTTTAAGCTTACCTTTGTTTTTGCTTGCTACAATCAATTTATCCATGACACCATTATAACACCCCTATGTAAAAAATGCAATCGGTTGACGGCGCTGTAAATTTACCCGAATTTTAAAAATTCGCTTGCAATAAATACAATGCCGTTGCCGCCGTAGAAACATATATGTCGGTAAACAATCTTAATCTTTCCGACAGCGCAAGAAACTTTTACAGCAACAATGTAAATTTCACATTATCGGTTAAAATGGATATTGCGGATTTGCCTTACCAATCAAATAAGCAAAACAGAACTTCAAATCGAAGTCCTGTTTTTTTGACTCACATTTTAAGTCATATGCCGATTAAAATTCTGTTTTTATAAATTTCCTATTTAACACGTCCCTTAATGCGGGTCGGTTTTGTATTGCATTTAATGTATTTTTGCATTGCGGTTTACAAAAGTATGCAGATTATTCCGCCCTTGCCCTCGTTTACTATGCGCGAAAGAGTTTTTCGCATTTTTTTCTGCGTTTCGTCGGGCATCGCGGTGAGCTTGTTATTAAGCCCTTCTTTTACGAGCATGTGGAGCGACTTTCCGAACATATTGGTTTCCCAAATGCCTTTCGGGTCGTTCTCGAATTCGCTCATAAGGTATTTAACAAGGTCCTCGCTTTGCTGTTCCGTTCCCACTACGGGATTTACCTCGGTTTGAATATCCACTCTCATTATGTGCAAACTTGGCGCGGACGCACGAAGACGCACTCCGAAACGCGAGCCTTGTTTAACCATCTGCGGTTCTTCGAGCGTCATTTCGTCCATTGTGGGAGTAACGACGCCGTAGCCCGTTTCTTTTACTTGTTCCAACGCTTCGGCAAGCTTATCGTACTCTTTTTTTGCATGCACCAGCGATTTTATATGAGCCATAAGAGCGAAATCGTCGGAAATTTCCATTCCGCACTGCTCGCCGAGCGCGCGGTAGAAAAGTTCGGGACGGGCATTGACCGAATAAGTAACCTTTCCTTTGTCAAGCTCTACACTATCGATTTGCGGTTGCAAAAACGCATCGGAATCGGCAAACAGGTCTTCCGGCTTTTTGTAGTCCGCCATGCGACGCATAGATTCGCTCGACGCAACCAACTCGTCTACAAGCGAACGGATAATGCCGTCCTCTAACGGCAATGCCTGCAACCATTTGCTGATTTTAACTTCTATATCCATTAACGGAAATTCCATTAAAACCTTTTCGAACAGATTCGTAATATCCTGCGCCGTAAGATTGAGAACATCCAAAGACATAACGGGTGTTGCGTATTTTTCTTCGAGAGCGGCGGCTAGTTTAAGCGTTTCCTTAGATGAGGGAACGGTGGAATTAAGCACGATTACAAACGGCTTATTAAGCTCTTTAAGCTCGTTAATTGCACGTTCTTCCGCCGCTACGTATGCCGCGCGGGGCAATTCGGTTGCAATCGAACCGTCGGTAGTCATAACCACTCCTATGGTGGAATGGTCGCTTATTACCTTGCGCGTGCCTATATCGGCGGCGTCGGTAAACGAAATTTCATCATCGCTCCACGGAGTCTTAACCATGCGCGGCTTTTCTCCGTCCATGTGCCCCGTTGCTCCGTCAACCATATAGCCAACGCAGTCCACAAGGCGGACTTTTACGTCAACATTTTCGGCAACAGATATACTCACGGCCTCGTTGGGAACGAATTTGGGCTGAGTGGTCATAATCGTTTTGCCGTTCGCGCTTTGCGGCAACTCGTCTTTCATGCGCTCCAACACGTGCTTGTTCTCCACTTTCGGAACAACCAACTTTTCCATAAAGTTTGTAATAAACGTAGATTTGCCGGCTCGCACGGGTCCTACCACTCCAACGTATATGTCACCGCCAGTTCGGCTTCTGATATCGTTGTAGATATCGAATTCTTCCATATATTGCAGTCTCCTTTAAATGACTTGATATTAGAGTATATGAGAAGACAACCCGCTTTTATGACATGAAAAAAAGCGGCATTTTGCAGTGCCGCTTATATCGTTTTATTTTACTTCCGCCGTTTTGACTTTTTTCCTTTTAAACAGTATCACTTTGCGCTCGCTCCCCGAGTACAGTTTTATCACGTTTTTTATGTGCGCAAAAAGTGTAAGCATGAATAGCGAGAACAGCAGTATCAAACAAGCAAGGTTTCCGCCCTGATTAGACAGCGAAAACGCATTGAGCGCAATGGGAAACGAAATTATGATAAACGACGTAATCGACCCTATGTGCGTGAAAATAAGGAACAATGCGCCTATGGTAAACGAAATGAGCGTTGCCCACCAATTAAGCACAAGGCAGACACCAACCGAGCTCGCTATGCCTTTACCGCCGTGAAATTTATAGAACACGGGAAATATATGTCCTATTATTACGCAAAGCGCACCCACATACAAGCCGATTTTATCCGCGCCGAAACCTATTTTATCGCCGCATATAATCCATCCGATAACACAAGGAAGCGCGCCTTTAAGAGCATCGAGCACAAGCGTAAGCACTCCTATAAGCTTTCCGAACGCACGAAACATATTCATTGTTCCGGGATTCCCGCTTCCGAATTTGCGTATATCTCTGCCCTTTAACTTTGATATGGTTATCGCCGAATTGAAGTTCCCTATCAAATACGCTCCCAAAGCGACTGCGGCTATTTTAATTACGTATATGAGCATTTACAAGTCCTCTTTCTTTTTATTGAACACAAGCGAAATAGGCGTGCCGCCGAAATCGAGAGCCGCTCGCAGGCGGTTCTCCAAATAACGCTTATACGAAAAATGAACAAGCTTATCGTCGTTTACGAAAAATACGAATTTAGGCGGGTTGGTTTCGGCTTGCGTCGCATAATATATTTTAAGCCTGCGCCCCGACAAAGTCGGCGGCTCGTTCATTGCAACCGCCTCGCTTATAATGTCGTTCAGTGTTCCCGTGGAAATTCTCTTGCTCGAATTTGCATACGACTGCTCGGCGTATTCGATAACCTTATCAACCCTGAGTCCCGTTTTTGCCGAAATGTAAAGCGTTTTGTGATAGCTCATAAACGCAAGGTCGGTTGCTATTTTCTCGTTGAATTTGTTTACGGTAAACGAATCCTTTTCAACCGTGTCCCATTTGTTTACGAGTATTACGCTCGGCTTACCCTGTTCGTGCACAAAGCCCGCAACCTTAACGTCCTGTTCCGACAACTCCTCGCTTGCATCGAATACTATTAAAACAATATCGGCGCGCTTTACCGCCGCAAGAGAACGCAAAACGCTGTAACTTTCGACGCTCTCGTCGTCGATACTGCGCTTGCGACGCATACCCGCCGTGTCGATTAGAATATAATCCTTGCCGTTGTATTTAAAAGGCGTATCTATCGCGTCGCGCGTAGTGCCCGCAACATCGCTCACAATAACGCGGTTAAAGCCCAAAAGCTTGTTGGTAAGCGACGATTTGCCCACGTTGGGTTTTCCCACAATTGCTATACTTACCGCCCGACTTTCAGCCGACGTATCGCGCTTGGGTAACAGCTTTACTATTTCGTCGAGAAGGTCGCCGAGCCCTTTCGACTGCTCGCACGATATGGGAACGGGCTCGCCGAGTCCAAGCTCGTAAAAGTCGTAAAGCTTTTCGGTTTCGAAGTTATCGAGCTTATTTACGGTAAGCAAAACGGGTCTGCCGCACGAGCGCAACATATCGGCAACTTCGTAATCGGTTGAAACTATACCGCTTTTGGCGTCGGTGAAAAACAGAATCACGTCCGCCATATCCATTGCTACGCGCGCCTGGCTTAATATGTGTTTGCCCATGGGGTCGTTTGTTCTGAGGTCGATTCCGCCCGTGTCTATAAGCGTAAATTCCACCCCGCACCATTCGGCATCGGCAACTATGTAATCGCGCGTAACGCCGGGCGTATCTTTGATTATTGAAATGCGCTTGCCGCATATCTTATTGAAAAACGTCGATTTGCCTACGTTGGGTCGCCCGACAACGGCAACAAGTGGTTTAGCCATTTTCTTTCGCTCCGATTATTTCCCGAACGAAACTTTCTCCGTCGGGTTGAATTATTTGTATTTTGATTTTAAGTTCGCGTCCGAGTCTTTCCACCGTGTAGCCGTCTAAAAACACGTCGCCGAACTCGCGTAACATTATGCGCGGCAGTATTAGCCTGTTGCCGAGCGGTTTGCCCGCTAACTGCTCGCTTAAATCCTTGCCGACTATAAGCCCCGCTACCGTAACCGAATCGCCGAAAAACCTGTTTGTGATTTTGTATACGTTCAGAGTTCCTCCGAACTTTTCGGTAAGCCGCTTTGCGCACTCGCTTATAATAGGATACGCCGATTCGCCCGTTGCAATGCTCGCCTCGCCTACGTAACCTTCTTTATATAAATTCAGCGCACGGTCGAATTCGTGTCTGAATGCCGCTACGAGCCCTATGCCGTTTTCAATTTGCCAAAAGTCCTCGTAATCACCGTACGGCGGAATATCGCGTTCCGCCTTTAAATAAAACTCGTCGGCGGCAAATACGTATCTTGTGCCACGCTTAGATAAAAGCTTGTTTTGCCACTTTGTAACTACTTCTATCACCTTTTCCGCGCTTTTCTTATCCACCTTATTTATAATCGGATTGCAGTTGCGCGTAAGACCTACCGGCACAACGGCAAGGCTCTCAGTATACGGCGATATGTCGGCAACGGTTTTATCGAGGTCGTCGTTAAAACCGGGACAGTAAACTATTTGCGCATGAATCTTTATTCCGCCGCCGTGAAGTTTAATAAGCTGACTCATTATATCGGGAATCGCGGTTTTCTGTCCGTCGGTGCCGAGCAACTTACTGCGCAGCTTTGTATCGGACGAATGAACGCTTACGTAAAGCGGCGAAAGCCTTAACCGTATTATGCGGTCGAGCTCGCGGTCGGATACGTTGGTCAGCGTTACGTAATTTCCGAAAATAAAGCTGTGGCGGTAATCGTCGTCTTTTACTCTGAGCGTGCTTCTGAGTTCCTCTTTCGGAAGCTGATCGACAAAGCAAAACAGACAGTTGTTGCGGCACGAGCGCACGGGAATCTCGCGGTTGAGCTCGAATCCCAAATCCTCGTCTTCGTCTTTTTCGATTTCATAGTCAACGGTTTCCGAGTCGGTTTTAATGCGCATTGTAAAATTTTCGCGGCTGTTGTAATAATCGTAATCGAGCACGTCGAGCACGGGAAAACCGTCAAACGCCTTTAATTCGTCGCCTGCCTTTATATTAAGCTCGTCGCCTATGCTTCCCTTTGTTACAGCCGAAATTTTCATACCGCATAATTGTAGCACAAAAAAGACGGATTGTCCATTAAATCCGCCTCGGCATAATCATATATGTCAATCTATATCGTCGTTAAAATATTCGTCGTAAAGGTCGTCGTCCTCGTCGGGCGGCACAATTTGCGTTTTATCCAGCGGAGTATCTTCCGCCGCTTCGATTTGAATTGCCGCATGCGACGGAACTTCGGCTGTCCTGCGCCGAACGGATTTTATGACCGCATTTGCCGCAACAAGAGTTACTTCTCCAACAATCAAGGAAAGCACGATTGTATCGAATATGCCGTTCTGACCAAGCGTTAACAGATAGTTGCCGTCGAATGCGAATCTGAAAATCATAGACGTTATAAAGTCGCCTATAACTATTCCTATTAAGCATGACGCCATAACCGCAAGTCTGCCCTGACCGATTATATACGCGGCTATTCCCGCCGCAAATCCGATTATAAGTATAGAAGGTATCGCCGTATTGTAGTTGCTCGGCACAAACGCTATTCGAGTTGCAAGCACTATTCCCGCTACCGAAAGCGCGCCAACTATTGCACGCAGTAAACTGCTGTTTGCGCCTAATCCGAACATTGCCACGATTCCGAGCAAAAGCGGCAGAAAGAATCCCGCATACGACAAAGTGACCGTTCCCACCATAAGCGGCGGAAATACTGCGGCTACCGCAAACGCAAGCACCGCCAAAAACGCAACCCAATTTGCAACCCCCATTTTGCTGAAAAATTTATCGGTAATGCCGAAAAATATAGCTACCGCCAAAACGGCAAGAAGTATCATTCCTATCATAAAAAAATTGCCTCCCGTATGTTAATGGTAGACAATTTTTTCTGTTTTATACTTTATTGTTTTTGCTTATTGCAACGCACTCCGCGCCGGAATACGCGCCATTATGTGCGCCATGCGCTGAAAGCCGAACTTCCTTCCGAATCCACGCTTGTTTTATATGCGGTTTTCATATATGATACAAATTCGAAGTTTTTCCACTTTTTACGGTTAAGATTTACAAGTTTGATTTTTGTAATCGAAATTCTCTCGGTAAGACCGAAAGCACCTTCGATGCCCGTATTTGCGATTGTATCGCGCGAATAAATTTCATCGAGTATTTTTTGAGATTCTTCGTCGTCGAACGAGCCGAAAGCCACAAGCGACGAGGTTGCGGAAGTAAACAAATCTCTGTCTATAACCGTGTTGTTTTCCGCAAGATTTATAACGTAATCCGCCGAGTTATCTATATTGTACGAAACCACGTACGGGTTAATGTACCTTGCCGCGGCGGCACCGTTTAGTCTGTCTTTTAACAGTCTGTAACCGAATAAATTACTGCTTGCGGCGGGCTTGTACTGAGAATCCACGTTTACCACGTTGAATATACTGCGCGGTATGCTTTTTAAAAACTTCTCGTCGGTATATCGCGTTGCATTGGAGCTGTAATCGGTAAACGCTCCGAAACGCATATAATTATGGTCGATTTTATCCGACGCAGTCGAGTTGTTGTGGTGAACGTCGTAAATAATCGTGCCGTCGAAAAATCCTATCTTTGCCAAAAATATGAAGTTCGTTGCCGCTATGGGACACTCGTCTTCCCATATAGTCATTGTGAGCTGTCTGCCGTCGCTCAGATAAATGACGGCACGCGGATACTTGCTTTTGTACGTAGGCACTATTACAAGAAGTATTACCGCAGTAAGTATCAAAACAAGTGCCACCACCGCACAGGTTACGGGCACCCAAATTCTGCGCTTTGTAGCAACCGCTCCCGATTCGCCGGGTACGGCAACGGGCGTTTCCGCCGCATTAGACGCAATAGGCTCTCCGCGGCGGCTTACTATTTTCTTTTCGTTGCCGCCCCGTCTGAGTGCTTTGCGCTCTTTGGCAGTCAGCGAATAA
This sequence comes from uncultured Clostridia bacterium, assembly GCA_947086925.1. Lineage (GTDB taxonomy): Bacteria > Bacillota > Clostridia > Christensenellales > Pumilibacteraceae > Pumilibacter. The sequence goes on along the minus strand of CAMUAL010000018.1, from coordinate 24,880 downwards.
TTGTCTTTCTTCTTCATTTGTCGGTTTCTCCGCTGTCAGTATTTCTTGTTTCCGATTCGCCGCCGTCCTTCCTGCTGTCGGTTCTCGATGCCATTCTGTCGGCTCTGAGTCTTTCCAAACGCTCGCGCACCGTTTCGCCGTCGCCCGCACTGTTCCGAGTCTCCTGCGGTTTTACGGTTACGGCACTGCGCCGTCCGTTTTCGTCTATGCGTATACTTGCTCCGGGGAGAGGCGAAACGCTGATTCTTCTCGGCTGAATTTCCGAACTTCGCGCACTCGGTCGGCGTTCGGTGTCGGTTCGTCTTTGCGTTGCCAAGCCTCGTTCGGATTCGGTATTTCCGTTAGCGACGGTGCTGCGCACATTTTCGGCGCTTCTCGGAATTGCAGTTTCGCGGTCGGTTATTCTGTCGGCGACACTTCTTCCCGACGCCGCGTTTCTTACAGTTTCGGCTTTTTGTACGGTTTCGGCATTCCTTGCGCTGTCATGCCGCCGCTCGGTTTCATAGCCGCGTTCTCTCACGCCCGAATATCCGTTGCCCGTATCACGCCGCGCCGACGATTCGGCTCTCGGAACACTGCGCACTTCTCTTTCCGATTCGCCTTCCGAACCGCCGTAATTCGGTTCTTCGAGCATTATAATCGGCTCGAAATCGTGTATCGGCTCGGTGTCACACATTATCGGCACGGCGGATTCCACCGTATCCGAGCTATCCGACTCGTCGAATGCAGTCAGCTCGTAAGGCATGGAATCGACTGCATCGTAAGAACGAGTCAAAAACGGAGTTTCGTCTTTTTCCGCGCCGCCGCTTGCCTGCTTAATCGCCGCATTTTTAGCCGCCGCTCGGTAATCGAAGGTGTCGCCTTGAAGCTCGCGCTTGTAAAACACAACCTTTGCTACGTTAAAATAAGGCGAAACCCAAACGGAAGCTATTCCGAAAGTTACGACGCACAGTAAAAACCAACCTATAAACGACATCGCAAGCTTAAAATAGTCAAGCGAATGCGACTTCATAACTTTATTGCTCGATTTAAGTGCGCCCTTTGCGCTCAGTTTGGGATTTGCTCGCAGTAAATAAGTAGCCATTGAGGTTTTTATGGCGAATATCACTCCGGGAACTATAAGCAATACGGTCAAGCCGAGCCAAATTCCGAATTTTATAAGATACAATACAAGCACCCGCTCCAAATTTTTTCGGTTCATGCCGTCGAACAAGTGCAAGCCGTCCTGCTTCTCGTATTTGAAAACTTTGAGATAAAATCCCGCCATGCCGAATTTATAAGGCATAAGCGCAAGCAAAAACAGCAGTATGAGTACGATTCCGTACCATATCGCCCAAATGTTTATCACCGCCAAAACCGTTGCTATTATTGCTATATTAAGCGCAAGCACGTACACAAGTCCGCTATGGAGCAATGTACTGTAACGATTGTAGGCGAATGCCGATTTTGCTTGATTTTTGATTTCTTTTATCTGCATCGCTTTTATTATACTATTTTAGCGAATTTAAGTCAATTCAATACCGCTATTATATTTATCGAACGATACCGAAAACTTTTTGCCGCTTAAACGGTCGAGCGGCGAATCGAGCTCGCCCAATTCCAACCGTACCGCTCTGAGCCGCTGTATTTTCGCACCCGCCCTTTTGTTGAGCTCGCAGTTACCGTACTTTTCGTCACCGACTATGGGACAGCCTATGAACGCCATGTGCGCTCTGAGCTGATGAGTTCTTCCCGTTACGGGGTGCAAATTCAGCACGCTTATTTCGCCGCGTCTTATCACCTCGTATTCGGTGATTATTTTCATTGCGCCGCTTACGGGTTTGGAATAAACCTTGCAATATGCGTCATCCGATTCCTTTAACAGATAAGCGGTTATTCTTCCCGAGTTTTCGGGCGGACATCCGAAAACTTCGGCACGATAGGTTTTTGCGACCTGCCCGTTTTTAAAGGCTTTTATAAGCGCGTTCATAGCCTCGTCCGTTTTTGCCAATATTATAATTCCGCTCGTGTTAGTATCGAGCCTGTGCGCCGCCCGTACCGACGTTCCCGTTTGCCGATAAATAAGTTCCGGCAGTGCTGATTCCGATTCGGTGAACGGAGGCTTGTCCGCAATAAGAATATCGTCGTCGTCGTACACTACTTCTATTTCACGCTCGAAAAATTTAAGCGGCAGAAATAATTCCACAAAGTCGCCTTTATTAAGGTTCACGTTCGAACGGACTCTTACCCCGTTCACCTTGACTTCGCCGCGCTTAATCTGAATTATAAGCCGAGAACGCGGCACACCCGATACAAAGGCGCACAGACATTCCGTTAAACTCTGCTGTTTATCCGACACAAACCGCTTTTTCATTCGTCAATCCTTTTCGGTATTATTGCGCAACCCGCGCACCCTCCGCCGCAACCGCGGCACGCTTTTCTTCTGCCCTTGCGTTTGCCCGCAATAATGAAAATAAAAGCTATCGTCACAACGGCAACTGCCGCAACTCCTATTGCCATACCTACGTTTGACAATACAAGCAAACCCGCAGTATAGCATACAAGTGCAACCGAATACGCCACAGCCGTTTGTAGCACGAGCGAAAATATCATCCATTTAAAGCCGGCTTCTTTTTTGATTGCCGCAAGCGTTGCTATGCAAGGAACATAAAGCAGCGTAAACACCATAAACGCAAATGCCGAAAGTGCGGGATACGCACCCGTAAATATTGCATGCACGCCGCCGAGTCCGTCTATCGACGATATAACTCCCTCTTTTGCCACAAGCCCGCTAAGCAACGCGGTTACGGCTTTCCAATTACCGAAACCGAGCGGCGCAAACACGGGCGCGATTATGCCGCCGAGCGTTTGCAAAATACTGACCGAGTCGGTACCTTCGGTGTATCCCGACGTAAGCGAAAAATTAGACAACATCCACACAATAACGCTGAGCGCAAATATCGTTGTGCCTACTCTTATTACAAACACCTTTGCGTTATTGAGAATTATCTGCAAAACTCTTTCGGCGGTAGGCAGGCGGTACGGAGGCATTTCCATTATAAACGAAAGCTCGCCGCTTTTGAGCGGTTTAATCTTTTCGAATACGGCGGCGGCAGTAAGAGCCACAGCCGCACCCAACACGTACATGAAAAATACTACAAACGGCGCACCTGCCGAAAAGAACGCACCCGCTATCGCAGAATAAACCGGAAGCCGTGCACTGCACGACATAAACGGCGTAAGAAGTATCGTCTTTTTGCGCATCTTCTCGTCTTCGAGTCCCCTTGCCGTAAGAAGCGCGGTGGCACTGCAACCGAACCCCATTAAAAGCGTAAACGCGCTTTTGCCGCTGAGTCCTATCTTGCGGAAAATGCCGTCGGTCATAAACGCCACGCGGCTAATATACCCGCTGTCTTCGAGCAGTGCCAAAAAGAAAAACAGCAATACCACTTGCGGCAAAAATACGAGTATTCCGCCCACTCCGTTTACTATGCCGTCGCACAGCAAACCCGTAATCCACGCGGGACAACCCGTGCCCGTCAGCCAGCCCGACAACGGATTATACACGAGTTTTTCTATTCCGAGTTCGAGCAACCATGTAAAAAATTTGCCCGCCACGCCGAAAGTGATTACGAATATCAGTGCCATTATTAGCAGAAACACGGGTATCGCCGCATACTTGTTGAGAACCGCTCTGTCTATGCGCGACGTGCCCGATTTAGCGCGTCCGATTTTGTGCTTTACCGAATCGTCGGACACAATGGCACCGCAAGTTATTTTATCGATGTATTCGTACCTTAACTGCGCGACATGCGCTTGTGAGTCGCTCAAATCGCCCAAATCGGCCATTTGCCTTTCGGTAAGTCCTAATTCGGACAATATAAATTCGTCGTTTTCAAGAACCTTTAAAGCCGTCCAACGCAAATTCGGACCCACCTTGTCGACATTGCGCGATATAGTTGCCCGAACCTTGTCGAGCGGCAGTTTGTCAAGGTATTCGAGCGGGCGAATAACCCGTTCGGGTTTAGACAAAGTTTCTATACAAACGCTCATGAGGCGGTCAACGTCGTCCTTGTATTTCGCACTCATCGGAACCACGGGAACATTGAGAGCGTTTTCTATTTTTTCCGCGTCGAGTTTTTTCCCTGCGGCAAGTTCGTCCATCATGTTTATTACAAGCACTACGGGCACGCCGAGTTCGAGCAACTGCAAAGTAAGATACAAATTGCGCGAAAGATTATTAACTTCGCACACGTTTATTATAAGGTCGTAGTTACGGCTTAAAATCCTGTCGCGCGAAATACCTTCTTCGGGACTGCAAACACTCAGCGAATAAAGTCCGGGTAGGTCGGTTAAATTCACCGTATGATTTCCTACCTTTGCCTTTTTGCTGACTTCCGCCACGGTAACTCCGTGCCAATTCCCCACATGTTCGAGCGAATGCGTTATACGGTTATAAAGGCTCGTTTTGCCTACATTGGGATTACCGACAAGCGCGATGTTATATTCCATAATCACGCACCCGCAACCGATATAAGCGATGCGGCGTTTTCGCGCAGTGCCACCGAAAATCCGCGGAGACGCACAAGCACGGTGCCGCCCGTAGGCGCAACGGCGGATACGTAAATTCCGCAATTCGGCGTAAATCCCATATCGAGCAATCTGCGGCGCATGTTTCCGCTCCCTGCCACTTTTCTTACAACGTAATGCGTATTAACCTGAGCATCCAAAAGCGTCATGCGCCTGCCTATCCTTTATTTGTTCATTTTTTCGTCTTTGATAAAGTCGGCAAGCTCGGTAACGTCACGGAACTGACGGTAAACCGAAGCGAACCTTATATATGCGATTTGGTCGAGTTCTTTAAGAGCCTTCATAACCATTTCGCCTATTTTGCGCGAGGAAATTTCCTGCACGAGAGAATTGCTTATCTGCTTTTCGATAACCGAAACAAGGTTGTCGATATCGTGCATTGCCACGGGTCGCTTTTCACACGATTTGATTATGCCGTTCTTTATTTTGGAGGCATCGAACTGCTGCCGCGTACCGTCGTTTTTAACAACGAGTATGGGCGTATTTTCAATCATCTCGTAGGTAGTGAAGCGTTTACCGCATTTTAAACATTCGCGTCTGCGACGTATGGAATTACCCTCGTCGGTAGGTCGCGAATCGAGTACTTTGCTTTCGGTATATCCGCAATACAGACATTTCATAACAGTTACACCTCTTTTGTGTAGATACAATGTAATTATACAACAAAACGGCGAAAAGCGCAATCGATTTTATTCAATTCATTTGCGTCCAACGGTGTGCGCAATCGAACAGCATACACTTTTCGCAACGACCGTCGCAGTCGGGTCGTCCCGATTGTTCGGGCGGGCAGTCGCATCTGTCGCCGAATCGGCTGTCGCACCTATCGTCGCAACGCGAGTCGTTCCGACAGTCTTTTGGAGGACGCGGCGGTTTGGGCGGGTGCGGCGGTTTGGGCGGCTCGTCGGCGCAAATTATCCGTCCGTCCGGTTCGGTGATAAGACAAACGAGTATTACGTCCTCGCCTATTTTCTGAATACAACGCCACGGAATAAAAACGTCCTGATTTTTGGTGAACAATCCGCGGCGCGCAAGCGGCACTACTATTCCGCTTATTCGTCCGTCGTCGCGCGAGAACAACATGTCTACAATTCGTCCCATGCGCTTGCCGTCGGTTGCGTTGACAACTTCCTTGTTTCTAAGCTCGCAATAAGACAGTTCGTTATCGCCCATTTTATACCTCGCATTATATATATGCGCTATTCCGACAAAAATTGCGCTTTAAAAAATTTAATGCGGTATAAATTTTAATCCCTAAGATAAAAATAGCCGAAGTAGAGGAGGTATTATGGCAACAAGAGTAGAAATCTGCGGCATAAACACTTCGCAACTGCCTACGCTTACCCAAAAGGAAATGACCGAACTCATAGACAAAGCGCATGCAGGCGACGAAAAAGCCAAAGATACTTTTTTAATGTGCAACATGCGGCTTGTACTCAGCATAGTACAGCGTTTCGGAAGCAAGCGCGAATGTGCCGACGATATTTTTCAGGTTGGCTGTATAGGCTTGATAAAGGCAATGGAAAACTTCGACACGTCGCTTAATTTGCGTTTTTCGACTTACGCCGTTCCCATGATTATAGGCGAAATAAGAAGATATTTGCGCGACAGTTCGAGCATACGCGTAAGTCGCTCGATTCGCGACACCGCCTACAAAGTGCTTAGCAAGCGTCAGGAGCTCGAAGCCGCTACAAACAACGAAGCAAGCCTCGAAGAAGTGGCGGCGGCAATGAACATGCCCGTGCGGGACGTTGTTTACGCAATGGATGCAATCAGCAATCCCGTATCGCTGTTCGACCCCGTTTACCACGACGGCGGCGAAACCGTAATGATAATGGATCAGATTTCGGACAAGAAAAACTGTGACGACAACTGGCTTACGGGCGTTTCGATTAGCGAAGCAATGAGCAAGCTTACGCCGAGAGAACGCAATATTTTAATGCTGAGATTTTATGAGGGCAAAACTCAGGTAGAAGTATCCGACGAAATCGGCATATCGCAGGCGCAGGTTTCGCGCCTTGAAAAAAACGCAATCCAAACACTTAAAAAGAATATCGATTAAAGCGTTTTCACGATTTCTTTTTTAAGCCTGCTTATTATCTTCTTTTCCAAACGCGAAATGTAAGACTGTGAAATTCCCAAAAGGTCGGCAACTTCCTTTTGGGTTTTTTCCTGTCTGCCGCAAAGTCCGAAACGCATTTGCATTATCTCCTTTTCCCTGCCGCCGAGCTTGCCTATTGCGTTCCACAGTAATTGCTTTTCAACACTGCTTTCTATGTTTTTGCTTACAAGGTCGGGTTCGGTTCCGAGTATATCGCTCATAAGAAGCTCGTTACCTTCCCAATCTATGTTCAACGGCTCATCGAGCGATACCTCGCACCTAAGACGCACAAGTCTGCGCAAATACATAAGAATCTCGTTTTCTATGCAACGCGACGCATACGTAGCAAGCTTTATGTTTTTTTCGGGGTCAAACGAATTGACAGCCTTTATAAGACCTATCGTTCCAACCGAAATAAGGTCCTCTACGTCGGCGCCCGTGTTATCGAACTTTCGCGCTATGTAAATAACAAGCCTTAAATTGCGCTCTATAAGAGTGTTTTTAGCCGACTGCTTGCCCTCTTTCAGTTCGGCTATAACCGCGGCTTCTTCTTCCGCCGACAGCGGCGACGGCAAAGCCTCGTTTGCGGTTATGTACATAAGCACGTTTTCGTCGGGCGGAATTATCTGCGCCAAAATTTTTCTTAACAGCTCAGTGATTTTCATTTTAACCAACCTCCAACATCGACGGGTGTAATATCAGATTGTATTCGTTGTCGGCACAAAGACGCGCAAAGGACAACCCGACCATTACGTCATATAATATATTCTTGTCCGAGTCCGAATAGACTTCGAATTTATCGGGTTTTATTATCCACATATCGGTTTTTCCGCCTAAGCTTCCGCACCGCATTTTTCTCGCACCTTTAAACACGCTTTCGCAGTGTCCGCCAAACAGCATTGCAAGCTCGCTTTCCGAAAGCATGGGCACAACGGCTTTAACCGAAATTACTATTACGGGCAGTCCCGAAACCGAATCGTACAGCCTGTTGCCCGTATCCATAAATCCGCGCCCTTCTGTTTCATGTCCCGATAAAGTAAGTCTGTAACGGTAAACGCTTTTACATAAATCCCTTTTGCGGTGAATCGCAACGCTCATAAGCTTAATTACTCCGTACAAAGCCACCGCTCCCGTTACGGTAATCCACCAACTGCGCACAAGCGGCTTGGTAAATGCTTCCGCCGCGTTTTTGTACTTTAAGCACCCGAGCATAAATACGCAACCGCCGTATAAAAACATTGTCATATAAAACACAATCGCACCGCGCACATAGCCGTATTCACCCGCAAACAGAATCGCCGACAGCAACAGCCCCGAAGAAATTTTCAGTATTATGCTTACAGCTAACGGGAACGCAAACAGCGGATAAAAAACCGACATAATACTTCCCGCCATGGCGGCGAGAATAAGCCTCCGTCGCGAGCCGCGCAACCGCAAAATACGATATGCCGTTGCTCCTTCGACATAGCAGAGTATTAAATTTTCCGCAATCAGCGGCTCTATGTATATACTCATGCGATTATATTAGCACGTATAAATTCGGCTAAAAATACTCACTTTGTCGATATTTACCTAATATCGTCAAAGGGCAATATAAATAGCGCCCCGAGTTATCGGAACGCTATTGTTTTTTTAATTGAATTTTGCGATAAATTCGATTTTCGTCGAGAATCGCGTTAGGCTATTTCGGTTTAACGCTTAACCTCTGCGGTTTTTGTCGTTAAGACGCTTTAAAAATTCGGGGAAACCGGAATCGTCTACCTCGACATGCGACGAGGGAATTTTGTTTTCGGGCGCGGGACGCGGAGGTTGCTGCTGAGGTTGAGGATTGCGCGTCTGCGGATTGAATCCGAACGGCGATTGCTGAGGTTGCTGAGGCTGACGGTTTGCAAACGGAGGCTGTTGCTGAGGCTGAGGATTGCGCGGTTGCGGGTTAAATCCGAACGGCGACTGCTGAACGGGGAACACGTTTAAGTCGTTGCCTCCCGTAAGTCGGTTATAATAATCGTCTTTGGTGGGCTGTTGAACTCCCTGCACCGCCTGCGGAGGCTGATGCATAGGCTCGCCCTCGGGCGTATCGAATCCCGTAGCTATAATAGTAACGAGTATTTCGTCATTTAAAGTTTCGCGTATGTCTGCACCGAATATGATATTAGCGGCGGGATGAACCACCTGACGCACAAGGTCTGCCGCCTCGTTGATTTCGGAAAGAGTAAGGTCGGTGCCGCCCATTATGTTGAGAATAACGCTCGTCGCTCCCTCTATCGAAGTTTCCAAAAGAGGACTGAATACCGCCTGTTTTACCGCCTCTACCGTTCTTCGCTCACCGCTTCCTCTGCCTATGCCCATATGAGCTATGCCCTTATTGCGCATTACGGTGCAAACATCGGCAAAATCGAGATTTATCAGTGCGGGAGTAACTATAAGGTCGCTTATTCCCTGTATGCCCTGCCTAAGCACGTCATCGGCATATTTAAACGCGTCGAGCACTTGAAGTTTTGAAGCTACCTGCATAAGCTTTTCGTTTGGTATAACAACCAAAGTATCTACGACTTTTTTAAGATTAGCAATGCCTATTTCGGCGTTGTTCATTCTTGCAACGCCTTCGAAAGCAAACGGCTTTGTAACTACCGCCACCGTAAGCTTGCCCATCTCTTTTGCTATCGACGCCACAACGGGAGCCGCACCAGTTCCCGTACCGCCGCCCATACCTGCGGTAATAAACACGAGGTTTGCATCCTTAATTGCGTCGGCTATGGCAAGACGGCTTTCTTCCGCCGCTTTCTGCCCTATTTCCGGATCGGCACCCGCGCCCATACCGTGAGTAAGCTTATCGCCTATCTGAATACGGTGCTGAGCCTTAGACATATTGAGTGCCTGTAAGTCGGTGTTAAGCGATATAAACTGCGCGCTCTTGATATTAACGGCAATCATGCGATTAACGGCATTGTTTCCGCCGCCGCCCACGCCAACAACCTTTATAACCGCCGGCATATTGGTAACATCTTTTGAATTGATTTGCATACAAACCTCCGTGCGTCTTAGCTAAGACGGATAAGTAAGAGTTCCTTATTTTGAAATTATTTTCTGCCGAACAACCGCGCGAAAAATCCCTTCTTTTTGTTTGCGGGTTGCTCACTGAGCACCATATCCATAAGGCCTATGCCCGTCGACATATGAGGTCGACTGAAAGGCGGATACGAGGGGCTTACGATTTCGACAGGCTTATTGAGCCGTTTCGAAAGATAGTCGCGCCCACCCTTTAAATAGCTCAGTCCCCCGCCCGTAAGGTGATACGGTATATAATCGGGGTAATCGTATTCGCACTTGGAAAGGCACTTCTCGATAGTGGCGGCGACAATCTTAATGCGTTCCATAACGATTTCGTTTACGACTTTTGCGGGAAACGGTATGCGATTATCGCGGTCGGTAACTTCGTATACATCGGCATCGGACGCATTAAGCGAAAGCACTACCTTGCGCTTTAAGCTTTCCGCCTGCGCAAACGGAATTTTAAATGCCATTGCCAAATCGCCCGTTATGTGTCCTCCTCCGAGCGAGAAATTATATAAGCTGAGCAATCCGTCGCCGCGCCCTACCGCAACCGAAGTGGTTATGTACCCCACGTCGATTAACACAACGTATTGGTCGCGCGTGATTTCGTCGAACAACAGTAAGTCCTCGGCAAGAACGCTCGAAACGAATTCCACCGACTCTATTCCTATGTCGTAAAGTATTTTGCTTATAAAGCCTATAAAGCGGTTTTCGGCAAGCACATACGAAATGTGTCCGCCGAGTTTGCAACTCGTCATTCCGACAGGCTGAACAAGACGGCGTTCGTCGTCGAGAGTATAATATACGGGTCCTATGTTTATAAGTGTGTAATCGGGATTGCCGTCAAAGTCGTTGCCCTGCTCGTGCAACATATCTACGTCGGCATCGGTAACTTTGCGCTTTTTTGTGAGCGATATGCTTACGTCACGGCATACTACCGTAGTAAATTCACCGGGCACACCCACGTAAAGACGTTTAATCTTTGTACGCGAGTTCGTTTCGGCGTTGTTTACCGCATGTCCTATCGCATAACCGAGTTGCTCGGGTTCAAGCCATTCGCCATCGACAAAACCGGCATAGTCGCATTCACCCATGCCGTTAATGCAAATTGTATTGTTGACTCCGCGCTCGCCTATAAGTACGTCTATCTTGCCCGAGCCGAAATCGAGAACCGCTACGTCCTGAGCCACTTTGTTAAATCCTCTCTGTAATGTAATTATTATATAATTGTCGGCTACAAAAGTCAAGAGAAATAGCCGTAATGCTTATATTCACACCGCTTGCGTAACTCCGCTCGGTCCGCTGTAATTTGCGACAAGCTTGTCCACACCCGAAATTTCGAGAGTACCTTCCCGTCTTTGAAGCTCGGTAAGTTCGTTAACATAAACCGAATAAGCAAGCTGAATCTTATCGTCGAGTCGGTCGGCGGTAAACATTTTCCACTTTAAACCCGTAGACGTAGTAAGAACGATATAGTTTCCGCTTAAATCTATATTGTCGAAGAAATCTATCACCGTATCGTAATAACCGAGCTTTTCCATGCTTGCGAAAATCGCAGAAACCAAAACGGACGCATTCTGTCCGCTTGCGGTTGTAAACGTAAGCGTTTCGCCCACCGAATACGCCGCGAGCGTTCCTCCGTATAAAAGCCTTATTGCACCGGAATTGTCGTTATCGCCCAAACCGTCCTCTATGCGCATAACACGCATATCGTTACCGAGATAATAAGTTTTAGAGCCGGACGTAACTTTAACGTAAGCAGGTACTTCGATATAGTTTATGTAAATGCGGTTAGGAAACTTTTTTTCGATATTAAGCACTCTTATGCCGGGCACCGCTTTTTCAACTCGTGCCGTGACTTTTGCTTTGTTTACAAAGAATATGCTCGAACCGCGCCTGATTTTATGACTGTTTAAAACATCGGCTTCATATTGAGATTTTTCCATATTGGCGCAGTAAACGTCAACGTGCTGTACGGAAAAAAGAACGCTGTTGAAAACAACCAAAAGCGTTATCGCCAAAAGCACTGAAAAAAGGATTATGAGCTTTTTGTTTCTCATAATCCAATTATAGCATTTGTCGAAAAATAAATCAAGTTATTTTGGGGTTCAAGCATAAATATATGCGCTCACTCGGTTTTCTGCCTTCGCTCTATATCTGCCCCGATTGAGCCGAGAACATACTCGATTTTGTCGTAGCCTCGGTCGATATGTTTTACGCCCGTTATAACCGTTTCGCCCTCGGCGGCAAGAGCCGCCGTTACAAGCGCCGCTCCGCCGCGTAAATCTTCGGCGGCTACACATGCGCCCGTAAGCCTTTTCACGCCTTTAACCACCGCTACACGGTCTTTAACGATAATTTTAGCCCCCATTTTGGTAAGTTGCGCCGTGTATTTAAAGCGGTTTTCAAACATATTTTCAACAATGCAACTCGAACCGTCGGCGGCGGCAAGCATTGCCGTAATCTGCGGTTGCATATCCGTGGGAAACCCCGGAAAGGGCTGAGTTTCGATTTTATGCACCGCACGCAGTCTGCCGCCCGAAACCACTTTTACCGCGTCGGAGTACTCGGTGATTTCGCACCCCGAACGGCGCAGTTTTTCAAGCACCGCGTGCATATGTTCCGGTGCTACCCCTTTAATAAGCGCATCGCCGCCTGCCGCACCGACAGCGGTAAGATACGTTGCGGCGGCAATGCGGTCGCCGAGCGGCGTATACTCTCCTCCGCTTAGGGCGGAAACACCCTCTACCGTAATTATTCCCGTGCCGGCACCGTGGACTTTACCGCCCAAAAAATTTATAAAGTTTTGAAGGTCTACTATTTCGGGCTCGCGCGCGGCGTTGCGTATAATCGTTATACCGCTTCCCAAAACCCCCGCCATCATTATATTTTCGGTTGCACCGACGCTTGGAAAATCCAAATCAACGACGCCGCCCTTTTTCATTGAACCGTCGCATATAATCATGCCGTTGGATTCATCCACCTTAACGCCGAGGCATTTAAGCCCGTAAATATGTAAGTCTATGGGGCGCAATCCTATTTCGCAACCGCCGGGGTAACTTATGTCGGCATATTTAAAGCGCGCGAGAATAGGTCCCAAAATAAATACCGACGAGCGGATAGAACTTGTCAAGTCCGCCGTTACAAGCTTTGGATTTGCATTTTTGCAGTTTACCGTAAGAGTACCGTCGTTCAACTCGGCGCTTCCGCCTATTGCGCGTATAATTTCTATCATGCTGAAAATATCTGCAATTTCGGGACAGTTTTTAATTAGTATCTCTTTTTCGGACATTATGCAACATGCGAGAATCGGCAACACCGAGTTTTTTGCGGCGGCAACGAAAACCTCGCCGCCTAACCTGCGTCTGCCGCGGATTATAATTTTATTGTCCATACATTATGTACCTACCCTTTTGTTCGGATACTATAATGTATGAATTTTGCGGTTTTCTGTTACATTTTACGATTTCCGCGAATAATAAAACCTGTTAGGCAGTAAATACCTATGTTTAAATTGTGTTTATGTAAATAACGAGAATATAAAAAACCCGCTACTTCTACGTAACGGGTTTTTCCGATTTAAAAAGCTTATTTCTTTAAACGCGAACGGAGTTTATCGAGAACAAGCGAATTAGCAAGTCTGCGCACCTTATCGGTCTGCTCGTCTACCTGTATGGTGGTAAACTCCTGAGGCAAAATGTCTTTTACTATTTCTTCCACTTCGCTACGAGGCACATTGCCATCTCCGAGCTGCTGAACAAGCTGTTCCATTATAAGCTTATTTGCTACTTGTTTGGCTATACGCGCCGCTATGTCCATTTCCTCGCTTGTTGCGGGAATATTGTCTGGCTTGAAGTCGGGATTCAGTACAAGCGTATTATCGTCTGCCGTTCCGCCCAAACTGAATGTTACCGCGTCGATTTTCGATAACAGATTGTCACTGCTTAATCCGTTGTCGGACTCGGGAATCTGTATTTCGGCGGGCTTTGGCTGAGCGGGCGTTTTACGCTTTGTGCCTTGCTTTGCTCCGCCCGACGACTTATTGCCGCCCGACGATTTGCCGGATTTATTTCCGCCCGAAGCCGATTTCGACTTGGACGAAGCCTGTTTTTTGGGTTTTACTTCTTCATTCGGCGCGTTTTCGTCTACTAAACCCGAAAGCTGACTGAGTTCCGCTTTAAGGTCGTTAATAGAACGCGACAGTGCGCCGTCGTCGCTCGGCTCGCGCTCGGAAATAGCTCCTATTTCGCCGCTGAGACGGGCAAGCTCGCGCAAGATTTTTTTGTTTTCTTCCGCCTGTTCACGAAGAATCTTATGACTGTCGTCCGACTTATCGCGGCGATTGAGTTCTTCGCGTATAGACGCAAGTTCTTTTAATACCGCGCCGTTATCGGGAGTAGCAGCGGGCACGGAAAGCGAAGACGCTATTTCCGATTTAAGGCTTTCGATTTCGTCGCTGAGCCGTTCGTTCGACGCCTCGGAAATATAGGTGTTCTGACGCTCCAACAAGTGAGCCATTTCCGACATGAAGTTCAAAGTTGTTTCGTCCGCTTCGCGCTGATTTGCGAGTTCCTCTTTAAGATTTGCGAGTTCTTCGAGTATTACGTTGTTTGCAACGTCCGACTCGTCTGCTTTGAGTTTGGCTAGTTCCTTGCGGATTTCTTCGAAACGCGCCTCTGTTTTTTCGCTGTCGTCGATAGCAAGGTTTGTAAGCCTGTCTTTCATCTGACTGAGTTCTTCGCCGAGTGCTTTTGTTTCGTCGGAATTCTTTATAAGAGCGATTTCGTCGCGCAAAGACGAAATTTCGTCGAGAATAATGTTATTGTAGCTTTCGTACACAACATCGTTGCCCGTACCGTCATTCACGTTTGCCATGCTGATTGCAAACAGCTGGTCTCTGAGCGACTGCACTTCCGCAATAAGTTCGTCCTTGCTCTTATCCTGCTCGGGAGCGGTGCGCGTCTTGTACATTTCGTCTTTAAACGCCTGAAATTCGTCACGCAAAGCAAGAACTTCGTTTATGATGCTCAAATCCGGCTCATCCTTTATTGCGCGCACGTCCTCTTTAATGGCGTCTACGCTCTCCATGAGTCCGACAGCATTGTCGGTTTCTCCGTTTTCGCGCAGTGCCGCAAGTTCTTCACGAAGCGCGAGAATTTCGTTGAGTACGGTATTATCCGCATCGTCAGCTTCGTTATGTGCGGGAGCGTCATTGATTTGTTCGCGCAGTGCCGCAAGTTCTTCGCGCAGTCCGAGCACTTCGCTCATAAGCGCGGCGTCGGGTTCGGATTCCGCATCTTCGGCCTTATGCCTATTTTCGAGCTGCTCCGAAAGAGCGGCGACTTCTTCACGCAAAGTAAGGATTTCGCCGAGGACCGCCGCGTCGGGCTCTGATTCGGCAACAGGTGTTGCAGAGGATATTCCGCTTACTATGTCGCGGAGCTCGGCAAGCTGACTGTTTATAAAAGTAAGGTCTACCGTAACCGCGCCATCGACTGCAACAGGCTGACCCAAACGCGCCGATTCGAGGTCTTTGCGGAGTTCGGCTACTTCGCCGTAAAGCTCGTCGATAGTTGCGTTGCTTGCGGAAACATCCGCACCGCCCGTTATCATCGACTTGATTTCTGAAAGCTCGCTGAGCACCGCGCCGTTATCGGAAACTGCGCCGTTATCGGGAGCTATTCCGCCGAGTGCAAGTGCCTGCAAGTCGGCAAGCTGGTTTTTAACGCTTTCGAGTTCTTCGGTCAAATCGGGACTTACGGACGAAAGTTCTTCGAGTTTTTCGCCTATCATTGCGTAAAGCTCGTTTTTGAACGACTGCATTTCGTCAGCCAATGCCGCACGCTCTGCCTGAGCGTCGCTTTCGCGTTCCAACGCCGCCGTTTCGTTAAGCGACGTAAAGTCGGCTTTTAGCGCCGAAACCTCGTCTTTTACGTTTATAATCTCATCCAAAACCACATTGAGTTCGCCCGACGCCGACGATTCGCGCGCCGCTCCGTCGTCTACAAGTGTGGTTCTACGGGAAATCATGTCTTTTATTTCGGCAAGCGCGGATTGCACATTGTCGATTTCACCCGCCTGTTCGGCAAGATTTTCTATTTTTATATTGTCGATTTCGTTATGAAGCGCGTTAAGCTCGTCAAGCACAACCGAGAAGTTCTCGTCGGCAACAGGTGTTGCAGGCTGTGAACCGTCCTGAACCGCAATCATGTTGTTTACGTCGTCTTTGTATGCCTGAATCTCGTCGCGCAAAGACACGATTTCGCCGAGCAACATATTAACTTCGTCGCTGGTAGGACCGCTTTCGCCGCCGATTATAACACTTTCGCCGTCCGCTTTATAAGACTTAATATCGGATATATCGGCTTTAAGCTCCGTAAGGTCGCCTTTAAGACCTTCGAGTTCTGCCGCCAAATCGTTGGTATCGAGCATACGCGCCGTTTTAACGTCTTCTCTCAGCGAAAGAATTTCGGCAACGGTGTCGTACTCGTCGAATGCGGCAAGCTTTTCTTTAATTGCCGCAATATCGTCCATTATAAGCGACATACCTTCGCTTTCGAGCGATGCGCTAATGGAATCGTCCTCGGGAACCGAATCGATTGTGGCTTCTATCTGATTGCGTATAAAAGTCAAATCGTCCTGAATCCTCACGAAATCCGATTCGGTTTCGGTTTGAGCCTCTAATCTGCTCTTAATATCGGCTATTTCATCGATTATCGACTTAATGTCGTTGGTAGTTTCTTCATCGAGCCCTGCGGTTGTGTTGCTTTCGGCAAGTGCGGAAAGCATACCGCTTATGTTCTCCAACTGTGCCGAAGTGCTCTCTAACTGCGCCGCCGTATTTTCCGCCTGCGACTGCTGAGCCGTTTCGAGTCCGCTTAAACGCTCGCGCAATCCCGCAATTTCGGTAAGGAGAGTTTGCTGTTCTTCCTCGGTAGCCGTAACAGCCGCAAGACTCTGTTCGAGCTCTTTCAAATGCACCTGCTCTTTTATATCGGCAAGTGCCGCCATAACGTCGGCATTGTTACGTTCTGTCGCCGCGCGAATTTCTTCGACTTTTTCCGCTACTGCGTTTACTTCGTCGTATACGTTTAATTCGGAATCCTCGGTTTCGTCTTCGGCGTCCTCGTCGGGCGAAAGCAATTCGATTATGCGGTTTATGTCTTCGGTAATGGCATTTTTGTTTTCCATTGCCGTGAGTCCGTTAAGGTTAATAGCGTTCTCTATTGCCGCGCTCTTTTCTTTAAGTTCTTCGATTGCGGAAACAACGCTTTGCTGAGCCTCGGATACCGCTCCGATAGAATCATTCTGAGCAGCCAATCCCGACTCTATGCTTGCGCTGACTGCGGCAAGTTGCTCGTTTACGCCGTTAAATTGCTCGTTTACCGTAGCAACTTGCTCGTTTACTCCGGCAATCTGCTCGCTTACCGCGGCAATCTGTTCGCCCACACCGTCCGCCAATTCGGTAACGCTTGTTTCGTTTACCGCTATCGAGGCGATTTTTTCTTCGAGAGTGCGGATATTTTCGTCGAATCTATCTTTAAGCTCTGTTATCTGCGAATATATTTCGCTATTCGAAACGTCGCTTCCGATAGCCGAAAGCTTGTTTTCCACTTCGGAGCGCACAAACGCCACGTCTTCCAAAAGCTTTGCTCTGTCTGCGGAGCTTAATGCCTGACTGTCTTCGTAAGCCGCTCTGAAATCGACGATGCCGTCCAAAAGCGTAGGCATAAGGTCGGAAGAAGTAACGGCGTCTACGGCAGATTTTACTTCGTCTATCTTAGCAAGTATTTTTTCGGCAGTGTCGCCGTCTACCGCCGACAAATCGTCGTACAGTTTATCTATTTGAGCAACTATATCGTCATAAAGCTTGTCGAACTGCGGAACTATGTTGAGCGAATCGAACAATGCGGGTATTTCGGCACGCAAATCGGCAATTTGCGTAATAAATGCCTCGTAATCGGCTACACGCTCTTTAATTTCGGTAAGGTCTTGCAAAACAACTTCGTTGCCGCTGTTATCTGCCGCGCCGAGTTTGTCTGCAATGCCGTTTATTATATCGTTTGTTTGAGCTATAATGTCGTTGCCCGTACTCTGTACCGCGGCAATAACGTCGTCGGAAGAATACGCGGGCGCAACGGGTTCGACAGGCTCATACACCACTGCCGACTCTCCGTCTTCGGAAACCGTCGGAACACTGTTAAGACGGCTCTCTATTGCGGCAAGGCGATTACCCACTCCCGCAAAATTACGCTGAATTTCGGCAAGCAACTCGTCGAGATTTACCTGAGCGGTAAGTGCTGTAAGTCGGTTTTTAAGTTCTTCGAACTGTTCGCTGTTTATGCCCGATTCAATCACTTGCGCGTCGGATTCCGACCGAGCGGATTCAACCGTTGCGGCAACCGCTTCGGTATCTGCCGCATTCGCCGCCGACTGCGCCGCAAGGTTATCCAAAGCCTCGGCAATATCGGACACGGTAGCCGTAAGCATATTAAGGCGGTCGGAAACCGAATCGCCGTCGTTAAACGTAACTGCGTCGGACGTAGGCAAAGGCATTAAAGGCGAATACGTAACTATATCGCCAACCGTAATCGACGAGAGTTCGGATATAAGCGACATGATTTCCGTTTCAATCGCATGTTTATCCGCTTCGGGAACTTTTTCGAGTTCTTCGTAAAGAGCTTTGATATCGTCCGAAAGTCGCGCGTTATTAACTACGTTCTGAGAATTCTCGGCGTCGTTAATCGCCGCAACCATATCGGGCAAATAGTCTATAATCTTATCGATGTCGTCCTTTTTGGCACGTTCCGATAATTTAAGGTAACTTTTAACTGCGTCTTTTTTACTTGAAGATACGGAAATTTTGCCCGTTGCATCTCCGAAAGACCTGAGCGAATCGAACACATCGCGGTCGAGCGGCGTATCCATAAGCTCTTTTAAAACGATATTGTAAGCATCGAGAGCATCGGAAGTAATGAAATCCTGCGCATTAACCGACGAAACGAAATTCTCGACAGCTTCGAGTTTCATTCTGAAATCGGTGCTGTTTGCAATGGTTGCATGTAACAAATCGAGGTCGGTATACGCTTTAAGCGCCATGTTTACAAGCGACTGCTGATTAGGGTCGCTTGAACCGAGCATACCTTTAAGCTCGTACACCGAACGCATGATTTCGGTAAGGTCGACTCCCGCATCGGAAGTTTTAATTCTTGCAAGCTTATTTAAAAGCTTTGTGTCTATAACACCGCCTGCCGAATTTTGACTTTGATTCTGACCCTGCGCCTGAAATTCCGCCAAATTCTGAGTCTGAGTTTCTATAAGACTCTGAATATCGGTGCGGAATTGTCCCTGCGCTTCGTCGTTTTTGTCGCTAATCTGTTTAAGGCTTTCGTCGAGCGACGCTTTAAGTCCCGCTATTGCGGCTGTGATTTCGGTTAAAACCTGCGTATTATCGGCGGAAACGGGACGCTCGGCTACCGATTTAACCGCATTGTTGAGCTCGCCGAGAGCCTTGTTTACGTCGCTACCCAAAATGGAGTCGAGCTTTGTTTTAATCTCGGCTATATCCGAAAGAATATGCGCATCGGAATCGCGTTGCGATTTCAAAAGAGTTTCGTTTATACCGACAAGCTTTCCCAACTCTTTTGAAGGTGCTTCGGGCAAATACCCCGCCGATGAGCTACCACCGGCGATGCTTTTTGGGACCGAGCGTTCTCCTCCCGGCTGTTGAAGCTCTTCGATACGTTCGTTAAGGCGTTTGATTTCGTCGAGAAGATGTTCTTCGGAATGACGTTTTTCACGTTCCATATCCTCTTTGAGTCGGCTTAACTCCTCGTGCATGCTCTGAGAATTTTGCGTTTTTGCAAGCTCGTCGCGCAAACGCGAAATCTCATTGTACATAACAACCTCGTTATTGTTCTGCTGAGGGAATCCGAACAGTACATGAGGCTGAACGGGCGCGAACGGTTGCTGAGGAGGCACTTGCACGGGTGCAGGTGCGTTCATACCGCGTTTCAACTCGGCAAGCTCGTCAAGAACCTGATTCAAACGGTCGTCATAATACTGATCGCCGTAACCGTCGTCGTAGTCCTCTTCTTCCTCGTCGTAATCGTCGTAGCCTTCGTCGTCATCGTACTCTTCCTCGTCGTCGTAGTACTCCTCGTCATCGTAATCGTCGCTTCCGTCATCGTATTCTTCATCGCGCTCGATTACTTCTTCTTCGTACTCAACGTCATCGTCGGAGTCATCCGCCATTGAAAGATTGCTTATTTCATCATATAAATTTTTCATACTCTCTCCTGCGCCTTTCTTCCTTTATTATTTTTTAGAGGGCGTTCTGCCGCTCGGTCTTGATGTGTGTCTTGTTCCGGGACGTGCCGCGGGTCTTGCACCGGGACGCGCCGCAGGTCTTGCTCCGGGGCGTGCCGCGGGTCTTGCTCCGGGGCGTGCCGACGGACGCCGTTTAGACTTGGGTATGCGGTTTACGCGCTCGGTAACCTTCTTGACGATTCTCTTCGGCTTTTGGTTAGCCAACTTTTTGTAACGCGACAGCTCGGCCGCATGGCTTGCGTCGTCCATGGATTTGGCAAGCAAGTCGGTAAGCTCGGTAGACGTTTTTTCTTCATCGTCCAAAGCAAGCTGAATCGCGTAGAATTTTTCACGCAATGCGTTACCTTGTTCTTCTTCGGTTATGTTTTTGAGTTCGCTTCTGAGAACCGCGATTTCCGCTTTACGCTTAGCGATTTTTTCGTCTATGCGAGCCTTATTCTTAGCTTCTTCCTCGGCGGCTTTACGTGCGTTTTCCTCTTCTTCGAGACGCTTGCGCTCCGCCTCTTCCTCGGCGGCTTTGCGAGCTTCCTCCTCTTCGAGACGCTTACGCTCCGCTTCCTCCTCGGCGGCTTTACGAGCTTCCTCTTCTTCGAGACGCTTGCGCTCCGCTTCTTCCTCGGTTTCTCTGCGTATGCGCTCGGTCTCCTCCTCGGACTCTTTGCGCAAACGCTCTGCCTCTTCCTCGGATTCTTTGCGTATACGTTCGTTTTCTTCCTCAGCCAAACGCTTGCTTTCTTCCATTTCGGAACGCAGGCGTTCTGCTTCTTCCTCGGCGGCTTTGCGTGCGCGTTCCACTTCTTCTTCCGCCAAACGCTTGCTTTCTTCGGCTTCGAGTCTTGCACGCTCGATTTCTTCCTGAGCCTCTAAGCGGGCACGTTCCGCCTCGTCACGCGCTTTCTGTTCTGCCTCCTCGCGGGCGGCTTCGGCACGCTCCAAAGCTTCTTGCGCCAAACGCTCGGCCTCGGCTTTGCTTTCTTCGGACGCACGTTGCGCGTCGGCAACGGCTTTTTCGGCTTCCTGACGGGCAATCTGCGCTTGAAGATTCGCTTGCTCGGTTGCCTTTTTCTGTTCTTCGAGAATCTTCTTTAAGTTCTCCGCTTCAATCTTCTTGCGGTCTTGCGAAATTATACCGCTGCCGGAAGTAATGAGGTCAAGAGGATTTACGTTTATGCTTACTTCGTGGAAGTGCTCGGATGCGCGTTCGAAATCTTCTTTCGCACGGTTGAGTTCTTCACGCGCGTTTTCGATTTCTTCCTCGCCTTTTGTGCGATGTTCGAGATTAGACTTGATACCCTCGGCACGGGCTTCTTCCAAAGCCGTAGTAAGAGTCGCTATCTGCTCGCTCAGCGTAGCTTGCTCCATTGTAAGATTAAGCTTTTCATCGTCATCGGTTGCCGCTTCGATTTTTGCATCGAGTTCTTCAAGGCTCGCCTTTGCCGACGCAAGTTCTTCTTCGGCGGTTTTAATGCGTTGAGCCGTTTCCGCAGCGGATTCCATAACCGACGAATCGAGATTCTCGGTAAGCGAATCGCACACATTCTGCCAATGAGCAACCGCCTCCTCGGCTTTGTTCTTTTCTTCCTCGGTCTGCTTTAACAGCTTGTCGAGAGCAATCTTGCCGATTATCTCGTCTTCCGCCGCGATAACTTCTTCAAGTTCCACTCCCTCTTTTTCGATAAATTCGTTCGCCTTGCGACGTATCGATGCAAACTCGATACCCTTGTTGGTTTTAAGAGTAGTATTTGCAGTAGCAGTGCGGTCTAATTCGGAAATTTCCTTATTCAGGTCTTTTATGTTCTCGCTTATTTGAGTTATCTTTGACGAATCGGTTGTAGACAACAATTCCGTCTGCAATGCCGATACCGCAGTTTTGCGCGAATCCTTTTCGGCGGTGCTGTTTGCAATCGAATCCGCAATAACATTGATTTCGCCGTCAAGCAAGTTGACCGTTTCCATCATGGGATTGAGAGTTTCGAGCTTGATTTTAAGTTCTGCCTGATGTTTGGCTTTTGCGGCAAGCTCGGCGGCTTTGTCGGCCTCGGCACGTGCCGCTTCGAGTTCGGAAACGCTCGACGCCATAAGCGCGTCGGTAGCCTCTTTCTTGCCCGCATACTCGCTCGAAAGCTCTTTTATTTTTTCAAGCAATGCAGAGCCTGATTCGACCTCGAATTTACGTTTTGCAACTGCCTCTTTATCGGCTTTTATCTTTGCTTCGAGCTCGGCTATTTCTTTGTTAAGGGCCTCTTTTGCCGATTTACGACGTTCGACAGCCAAGTCGGTGTTCTTATCGTCGAGCTTTTGCTCGGTTTCCTTAATACCGAACGCAAGTTCTTCGAGAGCGATATTCGCGCCCGACAAGTCGGATTCTGTCTTTTCGTTTGCAGAGGATATCGCCTCTATGCGGCTTTCGATAATCGCAAGCTCGGCGGCAATACGCAGATTGTTGTATTCAGCCTCTTTGAACTTCTTATACTCCTCCAACCAATCTTCTTGCGGTTCTTCGCGTTTAACATCGGCAACAATCGGGTCGGCGGGGTCGAATCCCAAAATGGCGATAAGCGGGTCAACTTGCGGTTCTTCGGGAGCGTCGGCAGGCATACTGCGCGTAAGCCCAACAGCCTCGATACCGCGCTGTTTGAGCGACTTGCAAGCTTCTTCTATGCTTACGCCGTTGCGAACTTCTTCGCGTATGCGTTCTTTCTCTTTTTCGAGCTCGCGCTGCTGTAAATCTTTACTCTTGTCGAAAGTGCGTTTAAGCATTCCGCGCGGCTCGAACTTCTCCTCGTAAATGCGTTGCAACAAATCTTCGTCGGAGATGGGAATATAAATATCGTCGTACGGTGCCTGTGCCGCCTGCGATGTCTGAGCGGATTGCGACGGAATAGGCGCTCCCGACGCAAACGATACCGTAGTGCCCATAGAGTATGCGGGTTGCGACATCTGCTGAGTATTCGGATTGGTTGCCCCGAGTTGTAGCGTGTTGGGGTTGGGCACGGGAGTAGATGCGGGACCCGCGCCGAGTTGCAACATCTGACCATTGGGAGCCATACCGTTATTCTGTTGCGGCGCGTAGCTCTGCGACGCAAGCTTGTGTTGTGCCTGTGCCGCGGCTATCGTGGAATTAAGTTTGATAATATACGCGCTTGTAGGTGCGGTAGTTTCCAACTCGTCGATTTTGTGTCTGTGCAATGAGCGCAAGAACAACCACACTATAAACAGAATAAACAGCGCGGCGGCAAGACCTATTCCTATCCAAAACAGAACCTTTGCCCAAGTTGCCCATCCGTAGAAGAAATCGTTTGCGGTAAGGTCGATAACCATTTTGCAATCGAGTTCGATGCGCTGACCCTGCATATTCACGAGAGTAACAACAACGCCTACTTTATCGTCGCTGTCTGCGTTAAGACGAGGACTTACGGTTATAACGCCGTTGCTGTAAGATACGTTTGCATAGCTCTGAGTGTCCTCGCTGTTACGGTTGAATACCGACGCGCCGACTATCTGATACTGAGCGTCTTTAAGAGCGCGGAACATAGACGAATCGATTGTAAAGGTACGCGCCTTTGCTCCCGCAATGTTAAAGGTTACATCATACTGACCGTAAACGGTAAAAGGCACGCGAACCGAAATATACGAGCGTTCGAAATCAAGCGATTTAATGCGGTAATAAACTCGGAAAGTTATGTCGGAACGTCCATTGGCTAATCCCGTAACGTCGTAATATACGTTGCCGTTGTCATCCTCGCCTGCGTTTATGGAAACAATATTATTGCCCGTGGGCGTAGGAACAAATTCCGAAATAAAGTGAATTTTCTCGCTTCTTAAAGGATTGTACGGGTCGTCGTAATTATCGTAGCTAGGAAAATCGCAAATATCTTCGGGATAAATACGAACGGTGTTATATCCGTTTACGCGGTGTTCTCCCATGATATCCTCATAAGAAGTGTAAGTGCTGCCCGCATTGAGCGATGTGTCGAAATTATAAACCGTTAATGCCTTGGGGGCATCGGAAGGCAAGAAAACCACGGGAATACGCACACGTAAATATGCCGTGCCCATTTGTAAACACAGCGACATTTCGAAGAACGAACCGTCGTCTTTCCACAAAGGCGCGCCGTTAAGATTCATAAGTTTCATATCGCTCGTGGTAATATCGAGAGATATTACAAAGCGCAAGTTCTGAGCATTATTGCCCGACTCGTAATATTCTATGCTCCAACCGTCCTCGCCCGTGGAAATTGCAGGTTTGTGAGCCTCGTCGGTTGCAAGCCTTACGGTTGATAAATCGTTAAACGTGAGATACTCGCCCTGATTGGTATCGTTTTTGAGAACATTTGTGCCGGCTGTGCCGAAATCGGTGGCTCCTACCTCGGGAACGCTTATTGCATGCGTGGAATCGAAAGTATAAAGAGGATTGCCCTGAGAGTCGTTTGAAGACGCAAAGTACAGCTTTCTGCCCAAAAGATACCTATACAAGTCGATTTCTATTTTCGTATTGTTTTTAAGTTCTATGGGAAATTTGTAAGCTTCGGTTGTGTTAAGACTGCTTACGCTCTTGCGATCGGCATTAAGCAAATCACCCACATAAAGCTGCTGAATCGTGTTTTCACTTAGCGTTGCGGGTGCCGACGCATTTACCGTTACGTCTATTAACACCTTCACTTTGTCGTCAGGATTATTTGCATTAGCAAGTACGATTGCGATTCTCGGCGTTTTGGGGAGATTGCCCGTATATGCTTTTGCGGTAAAACACAACGTAGCGTCATTGCCCGAAGTTCCCGCCACTTTTACGGTAAAATAATTTTCGGAGTAGTTGTAAATATCCGTGCT
>CAMUAL010000017.1 GCA_947086925.1 uncultured Clostridia bacterium | reverse complement strand
ATCGATGAATTAGATAATATAGTAGGGGTTCGAGATGTTCCGTTAGACAACGAGGCTATTCATAAATATGCAAAAAGAAGAGACCCGTTTAACCATCCCACAGTCATGTTTAGAAAAAGCAAAGTCATGGAATTCGGTCCTTATAGGGATTATCGTAAAAACCAAGATACCGCGTTGTGGATTGATATGTTGAGCAACGGTTGTAGGGCAGCCAACGCGTCGGAATACCTCTTGTTGTTTCGTTTTGACGAAAAAACATATAAAAAACGGAAAAGCTGGGTTAATACCAAACTGTTGATAAAGATAAGGAAAGAAGCATATAAGAAGAAATTTTGTTCTTTTTGGGACTACTTTGTCGTAGCTTGTGCTCAAATAGGGATATTCATTCTTCCTGTTTGGTTTCAGAAATTCGTTTATAAAAAGGTGTTAAGAAAACATGGGACTCGAACAAAAAATTAATTACTTGCTAAATCGATTTCCTAAATTGAAGAAAAGTTTGAAAAGATGTTATCAAAGATTTTCCTATGCTTTTTCCAAGAAAATCAAGTCCGAAGGAAATATTATCTCGATCACACCGAACGATGGTAAAGAATATTTTTTCGGATATTACGATAAATCACCGTGGAATAATTCGGAAAATCTTATGGTTTGTTTAAGAGCCGATAATACGTGGTCGGATGTTTCTCCAAAGCAATCGGCAGATATAATGCTAATCGACTTAACAAAAGATATTAACGATAACGAAAGAATTAAGAAAATCGCCGAAACTCATGCGTGGAACGTACAAATGGGCTGTATGTTGCAATGGTTTGGTCCGAAATTTGAAGATGAAATAATTTATAACGATTTTCGTAATAACGTGTTCTGCTCTGTTATTTTGAATGTTAGAACATTGGAAGAGCGTATTATTAACAATCCTGTATATGCGGTATCTAATGACGGAGCATTTGCATTGACATTGGATTTTACTCGGTTGTATTCACTGCGTCCGGGATATGGATATTACAATTTACCCGAAAAGACCGGCGGTATCGGGTTACCGAATGAACCTTGTGTGTGGTATGTGGATTTGATAAGCGGGGAAAGCAAGCCGATATTGAAGTATACTGATTTTGCGAACTTTAAGCCACGGGAAGAAATGGGACATAAAGATACTGTTCATAAAGTGAATCATATAATGTTGAGTCCCGATGGGAAACGCTTTATGATTTTATATCGGTGGTTTAATGGACAGAGAAAATACACGAGGTTGATAACCTGCAATATTGACGGTACAGATATGTACTTGCTATCCGATGATGATATGGTTTCGCATTGTTTTTGGAAAAATAATGGTGAGATTATTGCATTTGAAAACAAGCATGACGGCGGAACGGGGTACTATTTAATGAAAGATAAGACACAAGAATATAAGCATTTATGGAACGTGTATTGTAATGACGGGCATCCAAGCTACTCTCCAACCGGTGAATTCGTGGTTACGGATACTTATCCAAACCGAAAAAGAGTTCAAGAAATAAAATTGTTGCGTGAGCAAGACGATAAAGGCGAAGTAATAGCAAAAGCATTTGCACCCTTCAAATATGATAATGACACGCGTTGCGATCTTCATCCAAGGTGGGATAGAAAAGGAGAAAAAATCTGCTTTGATGCAACTTTTGAGGGACATAGAGGTTTGTATATAGTTCCATTGGAGGTAGTAAATGCCTAAATATTCTGTTATAACACCAATGTATAAAACCTTTGACTTAATGGAAAAGTATTTTGCCTCGTTAGAAAAACAAACATTCAAAGACTTTGAAATAATAATTGTCGATGATTGTTCTCCGAACGATGCATACAATAGTGCAATCGAATATTCGAAAGCATCTTCATTGAATATCAGAGTTTTTAAGACAGATAAGAATGGGGGCCCGGGGATAGCTCGAAATATTGGAATAGAAAAAGCTTGTGGGGAATGGATTACTTTTATCGATAATGATGATTGGGTAGAATGGAACTTATTCGAAGAAATAGAAAAAGTAGTAAATACCAATACAATTAATTGTGTTATCTACGATTACTTTATTCAGAAAAATGAGACCAATCAAGTGGGACACTCAATGTATATAGGGGATGAAGGAATAGTTTCAATATCCGAATGTATTTCTTTTGCTCGTAATCATTCGGTTGGTAAATTTTACAAATTGGATAAATGTAAACAATCTGAAGTAAGATTTCCGGAATTGCGCCGCTGCGAAGATGTTGCGTTCGTTGCAAAAGCGATTGAAGCGTGTGGCAGTGTATATTATTTGAAAAAACCATTGTATCATTATGTGCAAAGGACGAGTTCGCTTTCAAATAGCAATACCACGGATGAAACTGATATGATAAAAGCATTTAATATTATTGAAGATGCTTTATATGACAAATATCCTAATGAAATTAAAGAGAAATCGGTTACGGATCTGCTGTATGGGGTCGTTTTATTGATGTGCAAGGCAAAAAAACCGGCAAGAGCAATAAGGACGTATATTAAATCTTATGCCGATAAGTATCCTCAGTGGCACAAATGCAAAATTATAAAATCTTTAAGTAAGGCGAAGAGATTGTTCTTATTTTCGGCTCGCATTAAGTGGATATTTATGTTGAAGTTTTTGGCTTCGGTTCATTCTAAAATGGTGGGTTAAATTGGAAGAGGATTATAAATTTAATATAGTTTGTGTAGGGTATTTTCACGGTGCGGGTGGTGCGGAAAGACAAATAGTAATGCTTGCCAATGAGTTATCAAGACGAGGACATTCCGTAATTTTGCTTGCTTTGGCACAATGCGATATTCGATACAAAGTAGATCAAAGTGTAAAGATAGTGAATTTAGCTTATGAAAGATTGGATGGAATTTTAACGAGATTTTGTAAATTCAAGCGCTTTATTAAAGAGACAAAGCCTGACATCATAATAAATTATTGGTTTCAGTCTGCTTATTTTTCGGCTTTTTTGCCGCGCAGATATCGTGGCAAAATTATATATTCGGAACGTGGCGATCCCGGTGACAAAGAGTATGGCGGATTATTGGGGGTTATCAGAAAAATAGCATTCGGCAAAATTAACGGATTTGTTTTTCAGTCAAAAGGGGCTCGTGATTTTTTTAACAAAAAAATCATTGAAAAATCCATGGTAATTTCTAATTCTGTATCGATTCCGGCGGAATTGTTGACACAACCCGAGGGAAGAGAAAAAAGAATAGTTTCGGTAGGGCGGTTGCATTCTCAAAAGAATCAAAAGCTATTGATAGGAGCGTTTGCCAAAATCGCAACGGATATTCCCGATTATACTTTGGAAATCTATGGTGACGGAGATTTGCATGATGAGCTGCAAGAACAGATCAGGAGTTTGGGCTTGCGAGATAGAATTAAGTTGATGCCGAGTTGTCAAAATATATTGGAACAAATACGCCAAGCATCTTTATTTGTTTTAACATCCGATTATGAAGGAATGCCTAATGCTTTGATGGAAGCTATGGCTTTGGGGGTGCCGTGTATTTCTACCGATTGTAAACCCGGAGGAGCGCGAGAACTCATTGACAATAACAACAACGGAATAATAGTGCCAATCGGCGATGAGGTATGTTTGGCAGAGAAAATCAAATATATGATATGTCATCCCGAAATTGCAGAGCAAATGGCAACAAAAGCAAGGCAAATAACGGTAGAATATTCCGAAAAGCGCATATTCGATGCATGGGAAAATTTTTGCAGAACAATAATCGAAAAATAAAGTTGTGGAAGAAAAACGATGATCATATATAATATAGTTTTTATATTTTTAATATTTGCCGCTATTGTAGAGGCAGTTTTATGGTATCGTAGTTCTTTGAAAGTGGCTTGTTCTCCGAATGGGCAAATTAAATGCAGAAAAAGAAATAGAGCATACGTTTTGCTATTGGCGGAAATGTTTACGTTATGTGTCATTTCTGCGTTAAGAGCTTCATCGGTCGGAACGGATATGTCGACCTATATTCCGAGGTATGAAGTTATTGCAAACAGCACATGGAATGAACTGAAAACGCTTGCGGATACGTGGAATTTCGAGTTCGGATTTGTGATTTTTTGTAAATTAATTTCGTTGATAAATCCGCTCAATGCCCAAATCTTTACTGTTATTACATCGATTATATTTACGATCGGATTTTATTTATTTATAAAAGAATATTCGTTATTGCCGCAATTGAGTTTATTAATATTTGTCGCATATGGATATTGGACAAATTCATTCAATACAGTAAGGCAATATTTGGCGCTATCATTACTGTTAATCGCTTTGATATTATGGCGAAAGAACAAAACAGGTACAAAAATCGGTGCAATATTATTGTCGACAATTGCAATATCATTTCATGTATCGTCTATATGTTTTATTGTATTGTATTTTATAAAAAATAGGCGTGTATCCGAAAAGGCGTATTTGATTGTTTTGGGAATAGCTTTGCTAATATTTCTAATACCAAAGTCATTAATTGAGGGGGTTCTGTCTGCTACGCCGTATATAAAGTATATAAATAGGAAAGGAAGCGGTGGTGCAACATTAATAGTTTTACTTTGTATGTATCTATTCGTTTATATGCAACGCAAGCCACTTTCAAAAATCGACAAGAATGCTTCGTTATGGTTTTGGATGTTTTCGATTGCTATTTTAGTAAACGTACTTGCGTTAAAAATCGGATTGTTTGAAAGAATAATGAGAATATTTTTAGTGTCAATGCTAATATATGTACCGAATGCTATTTTTACTCTTAAAAAGTCGTGTTTGAATTTTAGCCTTTATCTAACAGTCATACTGTTGTTTTCGATATATTTTTATGTTGTCCTAATGGTTTCGCAAGAGTCGTCCGGCTATGCAATTCCATATATTACTTGGTGGCAATAAGCCTACTTTACGGAGGATGTTTTGAAAGTTTTATATTATATTCATGCCCTTGTAATAGGCGGGGCAGAAACAATAGTTGCGAATAATTTGATTGAGTTAAAGGCGAATAATATAGAAGTGGTGTTGGTCGTGAACCAAAGAGTTGACACTTTTCTTGAAAAACAAGTAAAAGATGCAGGAATAAAGATTTATGCACTTGATACCACAATGCCTGAATCTACGTGCGGCGCAATTCTATGGAAAATTAAAATCAGACTTATAAATTACAAGAGAAGATTTAATAAAATCATTACCGAGGAAAAGCCGGATATTATTCATGTGCATTCGTTGATTAACAGGTTACAGGGCGTGAAGTTTCCTGCCGATAAAATAATATATACATTTCATGCCGATGTCGAGCGGGCGCTTAAAATATATTCCAAAAAGAATTTTTCTGTTTTACAAAAAATGACGAAGCAAGGATTGTCTTTCTTTGCGTTGACAAGTAAGGCAAAATCCGATATCAAAAAGTATTTTAATACGGATAGTATTTTTATTACACCCAATTCTGTTGATATTGATTCGATTAAAAATAAAGCGTATAGCAGAGAGAAATTTTTAGCAAAGCTGAATATACCTGATTCTGCATTTGTTTTGGGTCATGTGGGAAGATTTCACAAAGTTAAAAATCATGAAAAAATCATAGATGTATTCAATTCCGTGCATAACCGCCGTGAAGATTCTTTTTTAATTTTGATAGGTGGTGACGAGAATGGGCGTATGAGTGAGATTAAGGAGCGTGTTCGCCAATATGGGTTGACGGATTATGTTCGCTTTTTGGGAGTAAGAGAGAACGCGACATCGATTATTAGTTGTTTAAATGCGTTTATATTGCCTTCATATTCGGAAAGTTTTTCTCTTGCGACGATTGAAGCTCAAGCATTGGGAATAAACTGCGTTGTTTCGGAAGCAGTGCCAAATGATGTGATTTGTAATTCAAATTGTGTACAAATGTCTTTGAACGAGTCCGATGAAAGTTGGGCGGATAGCGTTTTGATGGACAGTAATAACATTAAAATCGGGGATATTTATAAGTTCGACAGAAAGAATGTTATTAGCCGACTGATTGAACTGTATGCAAATATCATAGGTTAGAAAGATGGAAGAACAGCAAACAACTAAACGCAAAGTAGTCGGCGGACTTTTTTGGTCGTTTGGCGAAAGAATTTGTGCACAATTAGTTACATTGATTGTCGGCATAATTCTCGCACGCATTTTATCGCCGGACGACTATGGCGTTATTTCGATTGTTATGGTTTTCATATCGATATGCGATGTTTTTGTCACGGGCGGTTTCGGTACGGCGCTTGTGCAAAAACAAGAGGCGGATAAATCCGATTATAATACAGCATTTTATATGAGTTTTGGGATGTCTGTTGTATTATATATAATTCTGTTTTTTGCAGCTCCGTATATTGCTTTATTTTATCAAAGAGATATTTTAACGAACATTATAAGAGTTTTGGGAGTTCGGTTAATTATAACGTCGTTAAATACGGTTCAGCAAGCACATCTGCAAAGAGAGATGAAATTCCGAAAATTTTTTATTGCAACTATTTTTGGAACAGTAATTTCGTGTGCGGCGGGTATTATTATGGCTTATTGCGGTTTTGGTGTTTGGGCGCTTGTATCGCAATATTTAACGAACTCGTTTATAGACACAATTGTATTGTGCTTTGTCGGCGGTTGGAATCCGGGAATAAAAACTTCAAAGAAGAAAGCAAAAGAGATATATTCTTTTGGATGGAAAGTTTTATGTACTAATTTGATAGCTACATCCGAAAATAGCATAAGGAGTTTACTTGTAGGCAAAAATTTCGGTCCAGAAGACTTGGCTTATTACGATCAGGGGAGAAAATATCCTGCGCTATTGGTGGATAATGTTAATACGACCATTCAAAAAGTGATGTTGCCTACATTTTCACGAATGCAAGACGATAAGGTCGAGATGAAAAGGGCTTTGCGCCGTTGCATAAAGTTGGAAACATTTTTATTGGCGCCTTTTCTTATAGGATTTGCCGCAATAGCACAAATATTTGTACCGGTGGTGCTGACCGATAAATGGACATTCGCTATACCTTTTATTTGGGTATTTTGTGCAAATTATTTAACTCGTCCAATTGAATCTTCGTGTAATCAAGCACTTTTAGCGCTCGGGAAAAGTGGCTTGGTTTTTGGTATAATGGCTGTAATAAATGTTGCAAGTATTATCCTATCACTTCTTGCAATATTTGTGCTCAAAAGTGTTCTGTGGGTTGCGTTATTTTCATTGTTAAGCACTTTTATCAGTGTTTTATGCTTTTTATTATTTACCAAAAAATTGATAAATTATAGTTTTAGAGAGCAATTAGCTGATATGTTACCGTCTTTGGCTATTGCGTTTGTTATGGGCGGAATAGTATATGGGATTGGGTATATTCCGATGAATGAAATAGCGTTGTTAGTCCTTCAAGTTTTTTGCGGGATATTAGTTTATTTGCTTCTTTGCCTCATAACTAAAATAGAACCTTATCGATACTTGATTTCATCGATTAAAAGCAAATTGAAAATACATAAGAAAGATAAACAGGGTTTGAGTGTGGCGAGCGACAATTCCGGAATAGAAACCAAACAAGAATCAAATGAGGTCGATACTTATGAGAACGATGATAAAAGGTAAACTTTTTTATACAGAGCATATTTGGTTTGAAGAATTTAGCTCTAAAAAAGAAATAGGCAGTCAAGCTGCAAGAGTTTGCGTGCATGCAAACCCTACAAAGATATCAAAGACATCCGAATTACAGCACACTCTTATATCTGATTTAGATGATGCGAATGCAGAATCGTTATTGCTCACATTTTCTTCTACTGTTAGGAATGAAATAAGGAGAGCGGAACGCGAGGGCGTAATTTGTAAAGCATTTACTTCGGACGATTTGCGGATTCGGTCTGACATTATTAACATTTTTGCGGATATGTATGGTGAAATGTATGCCGAAAAAGGAATGGATAGAGCACTTGAAATTAATAGTGTCAAAGCATATATTGAGAACAATGCTTTTTTGTTGACAAGCGCTTATATCGTAGATATGCCGTGTGTTTTTCATTCGTACATTATCGATAGTTCTAATGCAAGGCTGTTACATTCGTGTTCCGAATTTAGAGTACAAGATAATGCTATAAAGAATACAATAGGCAGAGCCAATAAGTTTTTGCATTATAAAGATATGTTGTATCTTAAAGAATTAGGCGTTGTATCGTATGATTGGGGAGGCATTTCCAATCCCAAACAACCGAATGGTATAGATAAGTTCAAAATGAGTTTTGGGGGTGAACCGATAGATTATTATAACTGTACAATAAACTTGTCGCTAAAAGCAAAAATTGCTTCTTTATATCAACGAGTGTTTAGGAAATAATCGAACAATGAAAAAATTTATAATTACAATAGATACGGAGGGCGATAACCTTTGGGAGTGGAAATTCGGTGATGCGATAACAACCGAGAACGTAAAGTATTTACCGCGTTTTCAAAATTTATGTAACGATTTCGGGTTTAAGCCTGTTTGGCTCACAAATTACGAGATTATACGAGATTTGAGATATTTGGAATTTATAGCTAAAATCGAGCAAGAAAAAAACGGCGAACTTGGTATGCATCTTCATGCGTGGAACACTCCACCGGAGTATGAATTGGATATAGTACAAAACGGAGCGCCATATCTTATTGAATATCCAATCGAAGTAATGGAAGAGAAAATTGCCGTTATGACAGACGCTATAAAAAAGATTGGGATAACGCCAATATCACATAGGGCAGGTAGATGGGCTATGAATGAAAAATATTTCGAGCTACTTGCAAAGTATGGTTATTGTGTCGATTGTTCGGTAACTCCTCATATTAATTGGGTAAATTCTAAAGGAGCAACAAAGAATGCAAAAGGAGTTGACTATTCCGATTTTTCCGAAAATCCATATTGGATAAATACCGATAGCGGCAAAATATTGGAAATGCCGGTCAGCATTAGAAAAACGCATAAATTTATGCTTGATAATACTTTATCGGCACGAGAAATTTTAAGGGGGGCTTATCGCGCGATAAAAGGTAATGTAGTCTGGCTTCGCCCTAATGGAAAAAACCTAAATAGCATGATCAAACTTGCGGAAATGATTGCAAAGTCCCAATCCGATTATATTATGTTTATGCTTCACTCATCCGAATTGATGCCGGGTGGCAGTCCTACATTCAAAACGGAAAATGATATAGAGAATTTATATATCATTTTGAAGAATTTATTCAAATATTGCTCTAAATATTTTGAGGGTATGACTTTACGTGATTATTATTCTAAAATACTAAAACGAAT
Organism: uncultured Clostridia bacterium; assembly: GCA_947086925.1. Lineage (GTDB taxonomy): Bacteria > Bacillota > Clostridia > Christensenellales > Pumilibacteraceae > Pumilibacter. The sequence continues at coordinate 26,225 of CAMUAL010000017.1, read as the reverse complement.
TTCGGAGGCAAAATGAAAAACAAATCAATATTGATAACAGGTGCGGTGGGGTTTATCGGTGCTAATTTAACAGTCAAACTGTTGCGAGAAGGACGTGGTTTAACGATAATCGGATTAGATAATTTGAACGATTATTACGATGTTTCAATCAAACAATATAGATTGGAGCAAATCGAATGTGCCGCAAAAGAAACGAATAACAAATGGATATTTATAAAAGGCGATATATCGAACAGTGAGATTGTTCGGAATATGTTCAACGAATACAAGCCCGATATTGTTGTAAACCTTGCCGCACAAGCGGGAGTAAGATATTCAATAACAAATCCCGATGCTTATATCGAGTCGAATGTAATAGGCTTTTATAACATTTTGGAGGCGTGTCGTCACTCGTACGATAGTGGGCAAGCAGGAGTGGAACATTTAGTATACGCTTCAAGTTCTTCGGTTTACGGAACGAACGAAAAAGTGCCGTATTCCATCGAGGACAAGGTAGATAATCCCGTTTCGCTCTATGCAGCCACAAAAAAGTCAAACGAGCTGATGGCACACGCATATTCCAAACTATATAATATACCCTCTACGGGATTGCGATTTTTTACCGTTTACGGACCAGCGGGAAGACCGGATATGGCGTATTTCGGTTTTACCGATAAATTGCGTGAAGGAAAGACAATAGAGATATTCAATTACGGAAATTGCAAACGCGATTTTACGTATATAGACGATATTGTAGAAGGTATAGTCAGAGTTATGCAAAAACCGCCCGAACATAAAGTCGGAGACGACGAGTTGCCCATTCCACCGTACAAAATTTATAACATAGGGAATAGCAAACCTGAAAATCTTTTGGAGTTCGTAGACATTTTGCAACAAGAATTGATTCGCGCAAAAGTTTTACCGACTGACTACGATTTTGAAAAACATAAAAAGCTTGTGCCTATGCAAGCAGGAGATGTGCCTATAACTTATGCCGATACTTCTCCGCTTGAACGAGATTTCGGTTTTAAGCCGAACACGCCGTTAAGAACGGGGTTAAGAAAGTTTGCTGAATGGTATTATGAATTTTATATTCGAAACAAAGGAGATAGAACATGAAGATTGCAGTTGCCGGAACGGGATATGTGGGATTATCTTTGGCGGTATTGCTTGCACAGCATAATGACGTTGTGGCGGTTGATATTGTTCCCGAAAAGGTGGAACTTATCAATAAGCGTAAGTCTCCCATACAAGACGAGTATATCGAAAAATATCTTGCCGAGAAAAAACTCAATCTTGTAGCGACTTTGGATGCAAAAACAGCGTATGCGAATGCCGAACTTGTTATTATAGCCGCGCCTACAAATTATGACAGCCAAAAGAATTTTTTTGATACTTCCGCGGTTGAAGCCGTTATTAAATCGGTTATGCAATATAATCCCACAGCGGCTATGGTTATAAAGTCAACTATTCCCGTCGGTTATACACGTTCAATTCGTGAAATAACGGGAAGTAGGAATATTATTTTCAGTCCCGAGTTCTTGCGTGAAAGTAAGGCGTTATACGATAATTTGTATCCAAGCAGAATAATCGTCGGCACTGATTTAGAAGATAAGCGATTGGTTGGCGTTGCTCATACTTTCATTGATTTATTAAAGCAGGGCGCAATAAAACAAGATATAGAAACTCGTATTATGGGTTTTACGGAAGCCGAAGCGGTTAAACTTTTTGCCAACACATATTTAGCACTTCGCGTATCGTATTTTAATGAACTCGATACGTATGCCGAGATAAAGGGGTTAGATACAAAGGCCATAATTGACGGAGTATGCCTTGATCCGCGCATTGGGACACATTATAATAATCCCTCTTTTGGGTATGGTGGTTATTGTTTGCCCAAAGATACCAAGCAACTTTTGGCGAATTATGTGGATGTTCCGGAGAATTTAATACAAGCTATTGTCGAATCCAACCGAACACGAAAAGATTTTATTGCCGACCGCGTATTAAAATTAGCGGGGTATTATAACGAAAACGGAGAATATTCGGCAGAGAAAGAAAAGCAGATAACTATTGGTGTTTATCGACTTACTATGAAAAGTAATTCAGATAATTTCAGACAAAGCTCAATTCAAGGTGTGATGAAACGAATTAAAGCTAAGGGGGCAAAAGTTATTGTATATGAACCTACGTTGAAAGACGGAGAAACATTTTTTGGCAGTTTGATAGTAAATGATTTAGCGAAGTTTAAAAATATGAGCGAGGCTATTATTGCAAACAGGTACGATATTTGTTTGGATGATGTGAACGCAAAAGTTTACACAAGAGATATTTTTAGGTGTGATTAGCTGTAATAGTTATTGTTGCCAAATTAAGTTGAAAGGGCTATAATTTTTTCATGCAAAGAGGCTATCGAATCATTTCTGTTGAGGCAACGGACAACACCATAACAATAATACAAGGTGCATTATTCTATTTGTTGGGTGAAAACGCTTCAATTCGAAATGCAAATTTTAAAATTAATGTTAAATGCAACGCAAAGTATAATTATGGCATATGTAAAACAATCAGTTCTGGAGCAACAATAGAAAATTGTAATGTAAGCGGGGCAATTTATATGGATTTATCATTTATGCCAAGTGGCCCAATGTCTTCTTGCTATATAGGCGGTTTTTGCATATTTAATGGAGGCAAGATAATTAATTGTTCTTTTAGTGGACAAGTTTATGATGATGTTGATAGATTTTATCAGGGAGCTGGATATTTTGGAATAATTGCTGTGAGGTGAAATTAAGTTTATCAATCAAGTAGGTGACAGTGAATACAACGTGTAAAGAGGCATCTAAATGACTTTAACATTATTTTGTACATTATGTTTAGTAATATCTATGCTTGTTTTGGTTACGTCAATTACATTAGGTGTGATGTTACATAGAATTGAATTAGTGAAAAAAAAGATGCTAAAAACGCTTGACTAATTTGCAAAATTAGATTTAGGTGGGCTTGAATTACGATTAAAATGCGTTTTGTTGTCGGCTGTACTATTGCTGACAGTTGTTTTATTCGCGGCGCCTAATAAAATAGGCGATGCCAATGCCGCTCAACTTTCGGAATCTGTGTGCAAATACGAAGCCGAGAATGCACAATCCGACGGAAAAAAAGTACCGAACGGCTTCGGCGGTTTGTTGTTTACGGGTGAAGCGTACTTGCTTGAAGCTACAAATAGCATTACTTTCACGTTGGATATTGCGGAGTCCGGTTTGTGCTTCCCGATATAGACGCCGCCATTGCGAGCAAAAGCATGTGGTCGTGGTTTTTGTGTTGGAATTGGATACACACGATTCCGAATTCGGGCAATCAACAGTATGCTACCGACTCGGACGGGAACGAGATTGTCGGTAGCGGCGGCAGTAAATATCCGGTGCAAACCGAACTTTATAAATGGATTGAAGTGTATAACCACGAAAACGTACTCACCTTAGACGATTCGCCGTTTCATACTCACGTGTTTAACGATAATACCGACGTGTGTGATGTTTGCGGAGCCGTTGTAGAAACAAGCGGCGGTGAATACGCCCCGCCCGTTACACCGCCGAACGAGCCGACGCATTTCGCACCTGAAAAGTCGAACGGCGGATTGGTGGCGGCGGTTGCGGTGCTTTCGGTTTTGCTAACGGTTGCGATAGCGGTTATAGTCGTTTTGTGCAATGTGTTTAAAAAGAAGTCGAGCTGAATTTTTCGGATTTTCCGTCAAAATCTTTATAAAATGCCCCCAAATAATGTTTAAACGCTTGACTTTAATGCGCTAAGTTTGTTAGACTATACGCATAATCGTTTGATAAAGAATGCGATACGGTTATTAATCAAAAGGTAGGTGATTATCTTACATACGCTTACCGGGCGAATACCAAAAATTCCCGCAATTAATATAAAACGGGAATTATACAATCAAAGTTGAAACTACACTAAGGACGGTGCAAAACGCGCCGTCCTTAACGTGGTTTTGTGAAAATGCCGTAAAACCGAATCACTACGGAGGAGATTACCATAGCAAAGTTTGTCGCACGTTATTCCGATATAACGCATGAAATCGAGGATAAATATCTTAGTAAGTATGCCTGTAAATCGGCAGATACAAAGGGGCGCGTTTTGCCTATCGAACCTGACGGTTTGCGTACCGATTTTCAGCGTGACCGCGACAGAATTTTGCATTGCAAGGCGTTCAGACGTTTAAAGCATAAAACGCAGGTGTTTTTATCTCCCGAGGGCGACCACTACCGCACAAGGCTTACTCACACGTTAGAGGTCAGTCAGATTGCGCGCACTATTGCGCGTGCGCTAAGACTGAACGAGGATTTAACCGAGGCTATTGCGCTCGGACACGATTTGGGGCATACGCCGTACGGTCATGCTGGCGAAAAGGCGTTAAACGAATTTATTCGATTCGAGCATAACGAGCAGTCGCTGAGAATGGTAGAAAAGTTAGAGTACGACGGCAAAGGCATGAATCTGTGCTACGAGGTGCGCGACGGCATTTTAAACCACACTTCAAAGGGGAAACCGAGCACTCTCGAAGGTCAGGTTGTGGCATGGAGCGACCGAATTGCATACATAAATCACGATATAGACGATGCCATACGCGCAGGCGTTATAAAGTCGAGCGATATTCCGGAGCGTTATATAAAGCTGTTCGGCGAGCATAATTCCGCTCGTATCAACAGCATGATTATGGATATAATAAATAACAGCTTCGAGAAGCCCGTCGTGCGCCCGAGCGAGTTGTTCGAGTCGGAGATTATGGGGCTTAGGCAGTTTATGTTCGACAACGTGTATTCGTCGCCCGTGGCAAAAGCCGAAGAACATAAAGCGGTGGACATGATTAGGTTTTTATACCGTCACTTTACGGAAAATCCCGATAAGATTCCGGCGGAATTTATCGACCCCGATTGTTCGATTGAGCAGAAAGCCGTGGATTACATCTCGATGATGAGCGATAATTTTGCGGTCAGGTGCTTTACCGATATAACGGTGCCAAAAAACTGGAACAAATAGGAATGGATTACGGAGAATTTTTAAACGAACTATTACAGCGTAGCGATATAGTGAAAATCGTGTCGCGCTACACGAGTTTGCAACGAAAGGGCGGCACGTATTGGGGCTGTTGCCCGTTTCACCATGAAAAAACTCCGTCGTTTACCGTTTCGCCCGATAAGGGCATGTACTACTGTTTCGGCTGTAAGGCAGGCGGCAATGCGATAAACTTTATAAGCTCTATCGAATCGGTGAGCAAAGGCGACGCCATACGTATTCTCGCAAAAGAAGCGAATTTGGAAGTTCCGCAGGCGAAGTCGGGCGGAAAAGACTATGCCGCCGACGCCAAAAAGAAAGAACGTCTTTACAACCTTATGCGGGAGGCGGCTCGGCACTATCACGACAATTTATCTCTGCCAGCGGCAAAGGAAGCGCGCGAATATTTGAAACGGCGCGAAGTGGGCGAAAACCTGATAAGACGGTTCGGGCTCGGATACAGCGTTTCGGGCGCTGAGATTGTGAACTATCTGTCTAAGCTCGGCTACACAAAAACAGAAATGAAAGAGGCGGGAATCGCGGCGCAACGCGCAGACGAATATTACGACGTGTTTTTCGGCAGACTCATTTTTCCCATAATAAACAATTACGGCGAAGTTGTGTCGTTCGGCGGCAGAGTGCTTGCACAGAATCCCGATTTCGCAAAGTACCGCAACGGCAGTCAAACCGATATATTCGATAAGTCGCGCAATATTTATGCGGTTAATCTGCTTAAAAAACGCAAGCAGTCGCCTAAGGGCTTGCCGTATATAATAATGTGCGAGGGCTACATGGACGTAATTTCTCTGCACAAAGCGGGATTCGATATGGCGGTTGCGTCAATGGGAACGTCGCTTACGCAAACACAGGCAAAGCTTTTGAAGAATTACTGCGACCGTATTTACATAAGCTATGACGGTGACGGTGCGGGTCAGAAAGCCACTTTGCGCGGTCTTGACATATTAGCCGAAGCGGGTTTGAACGTAAAAGTAGTACAGCTTCCCGAGGGACTCGACCCCGACGACGTAATAAAAAAGCACGGCGCGGACTATTACGGCGAACTTCTCGATAACGCAATAACCCTGCCGCAGTTTAAAATCAACACTCTTTTAAAAAAGTACGACATCAAGAAATCAGACGAAAAAGCGAAGTTTACGGTAGAAGCGCTTAAAATAGTAAAAGCGATACTTAATCCCGCAGAGCGTGAAACGTATATCGAAAACATAAGAAATTTAACCGGTTATACATGGGATTCGCTTTATAAGCAAATGGAAATCGCTCCTGCCGTTACACCCGAAAATGTAGTAGCTCCCCCTAAAATCGAAGCTTCCGAAATCGACCCGTCACTGCGGTTTATTTTGGCGGCGGTGCTGAATCAGAAGGATTATTGCGATTTCACGCTCGACGTTGCGCCGTATATAACGGGAGAATTACCCGCGCGAATATACGAGTGGGGACTCGATAATTTCCGCTCTGGCAATAAGCAGGGGCTTGCGGCGTTTTTCGAAAATACGCCCGAAGAAGACAAACCGCTGTTAAACGAGCTTATGGGACACGTATTTTTGGACGGCGACGGTAAGGAAAAATACGTCACGTGCGTAAAAAATCTGCAAATCGCCGCACTTAACAAGCAAATCCATGAGCTTAAAGAGCAGTCGAAAAATACAGTCGAAACTTCGCAGATGTTGGAAATTGCCAAGCGCATAAAAGATATAACTTTAAAAATAAAAAACATAGAGCGCGGCGAATACGACGAATAAATGTTTACGAAAGAGCGGTGTCAAAGCCGCTTGAAAACCCAAGGAAGACAAAGTAAGGAGAATAAAATGTCCGAGAAAAAACTTACAGAACAACTCAACAAAGTGCTTGACGAGCTTGTGTCGTGCGGGCATATGCGCGGAGGCAAGCTCACATACGACGAAGTTGGCGAAAAGCTTGCCGCAGTTAAGGCGGACGCCGAGCAAATGGAAGATGCGTTAAAGTATTTAAGCGAGCATAAAGTAGAGGTTGTAAAAACTCTGCCTGCGGTGGTGCTTTCCGATAAAATCAATCGTGAAGTAAAAAGACTTATCGAGGCGGGCAAACGCCGCGGACATCTTACTTACGACGAAGTGGGCGAAAAGCTTGCCGTTGAGTGCGAAGCAAACGCCGAGCAAATGGAAGAAGTTTTCCGAATCCTTGCCGACAACAACGTAGAAGTTATAAATACTCAAATCGACCTTAAAAACGACGATTCGATAGAGCAGCTCATTGCCGGCGAAGTAAACATAGACGACCCCGTTAAGGTTTATCTTAAAGACATCGGCAAAGTTCCGCTTCTCAGCATGGAAGAAGAAATCGACCTTGCTCAGCGCATGGCAAGCGGCGACGAATACGCGAAAACCCGCCTCAGCGAAGCGAATTTGCGGCTTGTCGTGAGCATAGCAAAGCGTTACGTAGGGCGCGGAATGTTGTTTCTCGATTTGATTCAGGAAGGCAATCTCGGACTTATGAAAGCGGTTGATAAATTCGATTACACAAAGGGATTCAGGTTTTCGACATACGCAACGTGGTGGATTCGTCAGGCAATTACCCGTGCAATCGCCGACCAAGCGCGCACCATAAGGATTCCGGTGCATATGGTTGAAACCATAAACAAGCTTATCCGTACAACGCGCGTGCTTGTGCAGGAGCTCGGACGCGACCCCACACCCGAGGAAATCAGCAAAGAAATGGGAATATCGGAAGAACGCGTGCGTGAAATTCAGCGCATAGCTCTCGACCCCGTTTCGCTCGAAACTCCCATAGGCGAGGAAGAAGACAGCCATCTCGGCGACTTTATAGAAGATAACAACGCCACCGCGCCGCAAGACGTAGCCGCGTTCACTCTTTTAAAAGAGCAGTTGCTCGGGATTTTGGATACGCTTACCCCGCGCGAAGAAATGGTGCTTAGGCTTCGTTACGGCATAGACGACGGACATTCGCGCACCCTCGAAGAAGTGGGGAAAGAGTTCGGCGTAACTCGTGAGAGAATCCGTCAAATCGAGGCAAAGGCGTTAAGAAAACTGCGTCACCCGTCGCGCAGTAAAAAGTTAAAGGATTATATAGATTGACCGAACGGTTGAAATTCATCTGCTCGCTGATAGACAAAACCGAAAGCTTTATAGATGTGGGTTGCGACCACGGCTTTGTTACCGAATTTGTATATAAAAACGGACTTGCGGATAAAATCACGGCATGCGATATTTCGTTGCCGAGCCTGAATAAAGCGCGAAAAACCGTAGGGGCGGGCAAAGCTGAATTTATTTGCGCCGACGGCGCGGTTGCGGCAAAGGAATATAAAACGGTGCTTATATGCGGCATGGGCGGCATGGAGATTATCCGCATTATGTGCGGTTGCAGCCCCGAAAAGTTCATACTATCGCCGCAAAAAGACGTATCCGAAGTGCGCGAGGCATTGCTTAAACGCGACTACCGCATTGTGACCGACAGGGTCATACGCGACGGCAAAAAGTATTACGACGTAATAAAAGCGGAGTCGGGCGGAGGCAAAGCTCAGCTATTGGGAGCGAATCCGCTAATGATAAAGTTCGGCATGTTTTTAAACGAGCATAATCCCGATTTGGAAGCAAAGCTCAACAATTCGCTTGCGGCGGTATCGGGATACAAAAGCACACAAGAAAATATTTTGAAGGCAGAAGATTTAAAGGAGGCAATCCTGTGGCAACAACGGTTAAAGAAGCTTTGAGTATTTTGCGGGACTTTGCGCCCGAAGAATACGAATACAAAGCGGATTACGACAACGTAGGACTTATACTCGGCGACGAAAACCGCGCCGTGACGCGCGTGCTGTGCTGTTTGGACGTTACAATGCGCGTAATAGACGAGGCAATAAATATGGGAGCGGAGCTTATAATAAGTCATCACCCCATGATTTTTTATCCTGTAAAAAATATCCGCGCCGACAACGTAACGGGAGCAAAACTGCTTAAAGCGGCTGAAAACGGAATAGCGATTTATGCGGCTCACACAAATCTCGACTTTGTAAGCGGCGGCATAAACGACTACGTGGCTCAGATTCTCGGACTCAGAAACATCAAAAGTTTAGAGCCTTACATAGATTCCGAAGTCGGATTCGGGCGCGTAGGCGATTTGGCGAATAAGGTGTACTGCTCGGTATTTAAGGGCGAAGTCGAATCGGTTCTCAAAGATTCGTACGTGCGCACGGTGGGCGAGCCTTACGCGCAAGTTAAGCGCATAGCCGTAATAAACGGCGGCGGGGGCGGCGACACGAAATACGTAGATATGGCGATAGCCGCAGGTGCCGACTGTTTGGTAACCGCCGACGTAAAGCACCATGTTGCCGTTTATGCGTTCGAGCGCGGCATAACGCTTATAGAGCCTCAGCATTACACAATGGAACATTGCTATCTTGCGCGGCTGGTGCAGAATCTGCGCATCGAGGCAAAGGCCCGCAAAGCGGATATAGAAATCGTGCTGTCGCAAGCCGAGCAAAATCCAAGATATTAAGCGGATTCAAAGCCGCGAAAAACAGAGGCGCTTTTTAAAGGCAAACCGAGTAAGTAAGTCGGGCGCATAGCAACCCTACACCCGAATATAAGGAGAGAGAAATGGAAAATTTGGAAAAGCTGTTGGAGTATCAGAAGATAGACATAGAACTCAGAAAAGTTCTCGACGAAATCGAGCGCAGTGACGACAGCAAAAAGTTGGAGCAGGCACGTACCGAATTTAACAATGCAAAGGCAACGGTGACCGAAACCGAAAAAGCTGCCGAGAATATAGTTACGTTTTACAATAACGCGCTTTCGTTTTTCGAAGAATGCGTAAAGCGTATCGATGAGCTGTCGGAAAAAATCAAGACAACCGACGACCTCGAAAAACAGCGCGAATTTGTTGCTCAGCTCGAAAAAGTGCGTGAAAAGCTTTACGATTTGGAAAAACGCTTATCCGAGCGAAACGACAAAACCGATAAGGTTATACTCGCTTACCTCGACGGTCAGGAGCGCGGCAAAAAAATGCGCAACCTGTTCAACACCGTTAAAGAGCGTCTTAACAAATTCAAAACGGAAAAAGAACCGCAGATAAAGTCGCTTAAAGCCAAGCTCGACGCAATTAAACCGTCTATTCCCGCCGCGGTTTTAGAGCAGTATGCCGCAATTACCGCCGAGGGTAAGTATCCCGCGTTCGTCGAGGCAATCGACGCCGGCAAAAACCATTACCGCTGTTTCTGCGGTTTGGAATTGTCGCAAAAGGCGACAAGCGAACTTGTCGATAAAGGGCAGTGCCGTTGCGAAACCTGCCGCCGATTGGTTTACAAAAAGTAAAATAAACACCCGCTTTTTAAAGTAAGAAAGCGGGTGTTTGTTTTTAAATTCGGTTTTAATTTTGCGAATCTTTCTGCCGTATTTCCACGCGGCGGATTTTTTCGGAAATCGTTTTGGGAAGACGGTTTACAAATTCGACTACGCGCGGGTATTTGTACGGCGCGGTTGTGTGCTTAACGTGGTCTTGCAGTTCCTTTTTAAGTTCTTCGCTCGGAAAGTAATTTTTTGCAAGCACAACCGTTGCTTTTATTATCTGTCCGCGCGTGTCGTCGGGAACTGCGGTTATGGCACATTCCAAAACGGCGGGGTGTTCGAGAAGCGCGCTTTCAACTTCGAACGGTCCAATGCGGTAGCCGCTGCTTTTTATAATATCGTCGTCGCGCCCTACAAACCAATAATATCCGTCGCTGTCGCGCGTTGCAACGTCGCCCGTGTGGTAGTAGCCGTCGTTCCATATACTGCGGCTCGACTCGCCGTTATCGTAGCTTATAAGTAAGCCGATTTGCTCCGGATTGTACTTTATGCAAATTTCGCCTTCAACGCCGTCGCCTACGGGGTGTCCGTTGTCGTCGAGAAGTTCTATTTTGTACAGCGGACACGGTTTGCCCATGCTGCCGGGGCGCGGTTCGGTTGTTGGAAACGTCCCGAGTGCAAGCACCGTTTCGGTCTGTCCGTAGCCCTCGAATATCCTCGCGCCTATTTTCTCTTTAATGTGCTCGTAAACAACGGGATTAAGCGGTTCGCCCGCAGTGCAATAGTGCTTAATACCGCTAAGGTCGTATTTTGTTAAATCCTCTTTAATAAGAAAACGATACATTGTAGGCGGAGCGCAAAAAGAAGTAACCTTGTATTTTTCGAGCAGAGGCAAAATATCCAAAGGAGTGTATCTGCCGTAATAGTCGTAGGTAAAGTTTGCCGCGCCGCAAATCCACTGACCGTAAATTTTGCCCCAACTTGCCTTTGCCCAACCCGTGTCGGCGGCGGTAAAATGCAGTCCGTTGTCCTCACAACGGTGCCACAGGTGCGCGGTTGCAATGTGAGCAATGGGGTAGGCATAGTTATGAGTTACCATTTTAGGCATGCCCGTCGTGCCCGAAGTAAAGTAAGCGAGCATGGAATCGGTAACCTTGTTTTTGTGTGTAAAGTCAAGTTTGTCGCCGTTGTACTTTCCGTATTCGGCGGCGTAATTCGTAAAGCCGTCGGCATCGCCTACCGTAAAAGCGTACTCAACCGTTTCGCACTTAGGCTGAGCTTCGCGTATATACCCGGTAACCGATTTCGTATTTACCGAAACTATCGCTTTAACGCGAGCATAATTACAACGGTAAACAATGTCTTTTGTCGTCAGCTGGCTCGTTGCGGGAATAGCCAACGCACCGAGTTTATGACATGCTATAACGGTATACCAATATTCGTAACGCGACATAAGCATAATAAGCACGCTGTCACCCTTTCGTATTCCGCGGGCATAAAGCATGTTTGCAATGCGGTTGCTCTCTTTCGAAACATCGTCGAACGTAACGTATTTTTCTTCGCCGCTGTCGTTGCACCACACAAGTGCGAGTTTGTCGGGGCAAAGTCGCGCGTATTTGTCAACCACGTCAAACGCGAAGTTAAAGTCGGGATTTACTTTCGGCTTGAAGTCGCGCATCATTTGCTCGTACGAGTCGTATTCCGTTACGGCAAGAAAATCTTTAAGTAAATTCATATTCGCTCCGAAGTTTTTCGGCATTTTATTTTCCCGAAAACTTTGATTTTACATTGTTATCATTGTAACACATTTATGTGAAAATTAAAAGCGAATATCGCTGTGTTTTGTGAAATTTCGGAAAATCACTTGAAATCTTTCGGAATATAATATATAATATTGTTATAAAGAACAAGGTAGGGATATATTGCATGTCGGAAATTACAAAAGCGGTAATACCGTGCGGGGGAATGGGAACGCGTTTTTTGCCCATTACGAAAGCGGTTCCAAAAGAGATTTTGCCCGTTATAGATACGCCCGTTTTGGCTTATATAGTAAACGAGGCAATAGACAGCGGTATTACGGATATTATGATAGTTTTGGGTCGCGGAAAAACCGCAATAAAGCAATATTTTACGCCTACGCCCGCGCTTGAAGACGCCCTTTACAAAGCGGGCAAGTTCGAATTTTTGGAAATTGTAAAAAAGACGTATTCGAGAGCAAATGTTGTGTTTGCGCGTCAGGATAAGCCGCGCGGCAGCGGCGACGCCGTAATGAAAGCCCGCAAGTTTACGGGCAACGAGCCGTTTGCGCTTGCATGGGGCGACGACCTTATTTATTCGGAAAACCCCGTTATGGGACAGCTCATAAACGCGCACAAAAAAACGGGCAAATGTGTTTTGGGTGTTCAGACGGTTAATACCGACGACATAACAAAATACGGAGTTGCCAAAATTTCGGACGGCGGCGAGCGACTTTATAATTGCGATGCGGTTATCGAAAAGCCCCCTTTAAGCGAGCTTCCGAGCCGTCTTGCGGCACTCGGACGTTACGTGCTCACACCCGAAATATACGACGAAATCTCTGCACTGAAACCGAGTTTGGGCGGTGAAATTCAGTTCACCGACGCTCTTAATTCCATGTGCGGCAAGGATAAGGTTTGCGCCTACGACTTTATCGGCAGACGTTACGATATGGGCGATAAATTCGGTGCGTTGCAGGCTACGGTGGAATACGGCTTGCGTTCGCCCGTATTCGGCGAAAAGCTTAAAGATTACCTTAAATCCATAGTTGGTGAAATGTGAGCGGAAAGCTGAAAAATGCGTTTATTCTTGCGTCGGAAGGGTTTACAACCGACGGAATCGCCGAGTGTGTAAAAACAGTAGCAACCGAGAATTTCGGCGATTATGCCAAAATTTCGGCGTTATACGACAATGTGTATGCGCCGTGGTGCGACGAATCGGTGCGGGCGGGTGCAAAATCCATATACGTTCCGTCGCTCGATTTGTCGGATAAATCGCTCGACAAACTAATAGAATACACGCTCGATAACGACGTGAGTCTTGCGGTGAAATGCAGTCAGACTCTCACCGAGGCGGGCAGGATTGACAGCCGCTTTTCGCGCAGTCCCGTAATGCTTCTGCATGAATTCGGATTGCTCAATCACAGTACGGTAATTAGCGGAGTGTATCTCGATAAAGACGACCTTGCGCTTATGGCGCAGGAGGGCACACCGCTTGCGGTGCTTCCCACATACGATTCCGGTTGCGGCTTCGGAGTTGCTCCCGTGTGCGCGGCACTCGGCTACGGGGTGAAGATAGGCATAGGCACGTGCGGCGGCGAATACAACCGCAATCACAATGTTATATACGAGGCGGCGGCATTAAGGCTTTTGGTGTCCGCACAGATGAATAAGCGCGATGCCGTGTCGGTAGCCGAGCTGGCGAAAATGTGCGCGGTCGACGGTGCAACCGAGAACGACCTTAAACAAATAGAAAACGAAATTTCAAGCTTTTAAAACGGGAGGAGCGTAAAGATGAGAGTAATTACACTCAGCAGACAATTCGGAAGCGGCGGTGGCGAAATAGCAAAAATCGTCAGCGAAAAATTGGGTATTAAGTATGTAGACAAAGCGATAATTGCGGAAGCCGCATCAAGCAGCGGAATTGCAAAAGAGCATTTCGAAAAAGCCGACGAGCGGCGCAGTAACAGCTTTTTGTTCGCGCTCGCGGCGGCTCATTACGGCGGTTCGGCGTCGCCTGTTCAGATTAACGACATAATAACTGACGATAAACTTTTTATTCATACCGCCGATGCCATCAAAAAGTTAGCCGGCGAGCCGTGCATAATCGTAGGGCGTTGCGCTGACGATATTCTGTCGGATATGCCTATTTTGCGCGTATACGTTTACGCAAGCATGCAAAGCCGAGTGAATCGCATATGCAAGCTTTACGACCTAAACGAAAAGGCGGCGACAACGCTTATAAAAAAGACGGATAAAAAGCGCGCCAACTACTACAATTTTTACACGTCGAAAAATTGGGGCGATGCGCAGAACTACGACCTTTGCATAAATTCCGACGTACTCGGAATAGAGGGAACGGCGGAAATGATAAAGCATCTTGCTTTAACGTGCAATTACACATCCAATCATTAGGCGCGCCGCTCGGAAACGACAGGTAAAATCAAATATTAAAACGGCAAATAAAAAAAACCGCTTGCATAAGTTGCAGGCGGGTTTATGCGTTATTATTGAAAATTTTATCCTTTGTAGCGTTTGGGAATGATTATCTTAGTCGAATCGCTTTCAAAGTCGTAGCGGTCGAATTCCAAAGTGTCGGAATCCGTTTCGATAACCGATTCTTCGTCGAAAAGTCGCAAAAAGTTATCCACTTTATCGATGTCGTAATCGGTATGCTTTGTTTTGTAATGCATGGGAATAACCACGTCTGGCATAATGCGGTCTACGTACTCTTTTGCCTGTTCGGCGTCTATCGTGTAGTTGCCGCCTACGGGTATAAGAAGAATATTTACGGGGATGAGCTGTTCGGTAAGTTCGGGTGTGCATTCTTCGCCAATATCGCCCATATGACACACTGTTACGCCGTCAAGACGGAATACGTAAATAATGTTTTTGCCGCGAAGTACGCCTTCGCTCGAATCGTGGTTGCTGAGTATGCTGTGGATTTTTATTCCGTTCACATCGAAAGAACCGTGCTGATTTATGATTATCGGATTCCCTTTAACGCCCTTGAAGTTGTTGTGGTCGCTATGACCGTGACTGCTTGTTATTGCGTCGCAGGGAAGATACGCCATGCCGTAACCGACTGCCGATGGGTCGAAAGGGTCGGTAATTACGCTTGCGCCGGTGCTTTCCGTAAGGCGGAACGCCGAGTGTCCCAGCCATTGAATTTTCATAAAATCCTCCGTATTGTTTCTTGTATCGCTATTTGCCGAAACGGCAATAGTCGGCTTTTATTATTATATCGGTTGAATTTTCCGAATCGGGTTCGAAAAAGTAATTTGCGGCAAAAGTCATTTTGTTTTCGGTTGCTTTAAACCGCAGACTGTTCGTTCGAATTTTAAGAGTGAGTCCGCCTATCGTAAAATCGGTAACTTCGCCTTTAACGAGAATCATTGTGTAACCGTCGTTGCCGCTCTTGCGTATTTCGGCACGTTCGCCGCTTAGCGACAGTTTTGCCGAGTAGCCGTTTAAATCGCAGTAAAGCAAAAACGGGTCGCCGATTTCCGCATAGCCGCATACGTGCAGTTCCGTTCGTTCGCTTTGATTTGTTATCAAAGTTATTTCGGCGGGAATCTTCATACTTTCAATTATACATTAACAAAAACAAATAGTCAAACAAAACCCCGCTTTTAAATGTAATTTTGCGCACTTATATCGGCTTTTACATATTTTATGCGCTTATTAGATATGCTATAAGTACACTAAGGAAAAGGAGATTCGAAAATGGAAGAAACAGGAATAATAAGAAGACTCGATGCGCTCGGGCGTGTGGTAATACCCCGCGAATTTCGCAAGCTCAACCGCATAGAAGTGGGCGACCCGCTTGAAATCAAAGCTCTCGGAAGCGGCGAAATAATAGTTAAAAAAGTGGATTTGTCGTCACAGCTCAAAAGCGTAGGCGCGCTTGCTATTTCGGCACTCGGCTTGCACACAAATAAAACGATAGGCGTTTGTTCGCCGGAGGAATGGCTTGATTTTTCGGTGGGAGGTAAATTCGGCCACAGCGGTACGCCTTTGTCCGACGCGGCGGCGCGTGCGGTTATGTCGCCCAAAAGCAAAGTGCTTAAATGCGCCGATGCGGGAATAAGCAGTAAAAACGCTTTGGCGGCTTTTTACCCCGTTTACGGCGATACGGGCATATTCGGCGCGCTTGTTCTTTTTACCGATACCGAACCAAACGAAACCGAGAATATGCTTATGGAAACGGTTGCGCAGTTCACCGGTAAAAGCATGCAAAAATTCTGAAATTCACAAAAAAAACATACCGTTCATGTAAAAAAATCAACAATTTGCGTTGCAGTTATTGTCTTTTTCATTATTATATGGTATTATAGTAACAGTAAAAACGAATGCGGCTATTAAAAGCTTTTAATCGTTAATAAAGGGGTAAAACGAAAATGGATAATGAGAAAGTCTTACGAGAGCTAACATTACGTCAGAAAGCGGAATTGCTCACGGGAAAAGATTTTTGGCAAACCAAAGATTTTGCAGATTCGAGTGTTCCGTCGTTGTTTTTATCCGACGGTCCTCACGGACTCAGAAAGCAGGCGGCGGCAGCCGACCATTTGGGACTGAACGCAAGTATTCCCGCAACTTGTTTTCCTACCGCGGCTTCTATGGCAAACGGTTGGAACGAGGAACTCGGCGAGCAAATGGGCGAGGCGCTCGGAGAAGAAGCGGCGTCGCTCGGCGTGCATATGTTGCTCGGACCGGGCACTTGCATGAAACGGAATCCGAGGTGCGGACGCAATTTCGAGTATTTTTCGGAAGACCCGTATCTTGCCGGCAAAATGTCGGCGGCTTATATTCGCGGCATACAGAAAAACGGCACTTCGGCATGCGTAAAGCATTTTGCGTGCAACAATCAGGAAGAACGCCGCATGTCGACAGATTCGGTTGTTGACGAACGTACATTGCGCGAAATTTACCTTACCGCATTTGAAATCGCCGTTAAAGAAGGCAAATCAAAATCCATAATGACTTCTTATAATAAGGTGAACGGGCAGTACGCCAACGAAAATATGCACCTGCTCAGGGATATTCTTCGCGGCGAGTGGGGTTTCGACGGCGTTGTCGTATCCGATTGGGCGGGCAGTAACGAGCGTGTCGACGCGGTTATTGCGGGCAGCGATATAGAAATGCCTGCATGTAAATACGGCATAGACGACGTAGTAAAGGCGGTTGAAGACGGAACGCTCGACATAAAGTACGTTGACGAATGCGTAGAGCGTATTCTAAACCTTATAGAAACGACTACCGCTGGCGAAAAGGGCAAGGAGTTCGATGTTGCCGCTCACCACGCTCTTGCGCAAAAATGCGCCGAGGACAGTATCGTCCTTCTTAAAAATAACGGAGTACTGCCTTTAAGCGGCGACAAAAAAGTTGCGCTTATAGGCGACTTTGCCGAAAATCCGCGCTATCAAGGCGCGGGTTCGAGTATAGTAAATCCTACGGTCCTCAATCGTTTCACCGAGCTTATGCACGCCCCCGAGCCTAAAAACAAGAAGTATAAGCAAGGTATCGGCACGGCAAAGGAGGTTACAATTCCCGTTGTTGAAACGTACGTCGAGGATTTGAGCGAATACACGCTCAATGTAATAGGCTATGCAAAGGGGTTCGACCGCTACGGCAAGAAGAAAAACAAGTTTCTTAAAAAGGCGGTTAAGCTTGCGCAAAAAGCCGACACGGTGTTGCTGTTTTTGGGACTCGACGAAGTTAGCGAGGCGGAAGGACTCGACCGAGAACACATTAAGCTTCCCGAGAATCAGATACGATTATATAACGCGCTAAAAGCTACGGGAAAGGAAATAGCGGTTGTGCTTTCGTGCGGCAGTGCGGTGGAACTCGGTTGGGCGGAAAACGCCGACGCTCTCGTGTATGCGTGTCTTTCGGGGCAGGCATGCGCCGATGCTGTTTTAAACGTCGTAACGGGCAAAGTGAACCCGAGCGGAAAGCTTGCCGAAACATTTCCCGTAAAATACGAGGACTGCCCGTCGGCGTCGCATTTCCCGGGTAAAAAACTTACGGTGGAATATCGCGAAGGACCGTTTATCGGCTACCGTTACTTCGATACGGCAAATGCGGCGGTAACTTTCCCGTTCGGACACGGACTCAGTTACACAACTTTCGAGTATTCCAATCTCACGATTTCGGACACGGGCGTTACGTTTACCGTAACCAACACGGGCAACCGTGAAGGGGCGGAAGTCGCACAGCTTTACATAGGTAAGCCGAACAGCGAAATATTCCGACCCGTACACGAACTGAAAGGCTTTAAAAAGGTTTATCTTGCGGCGGGCGAAAGTGCCGAGGTAACTATTCCGTTCGACGATAAGTCGTTCCGTTACTACAACGTAAAAACTCTTAAATGGGAAGTAGAGGGAGGCGAGTACGAAATAAAAGTCGGCGCATCGTCGCGCGACGTTAAACTCTGCGGCACGGTAAGCCGCGAGGGCACCACAACCGTTGTTCCTTACGACAAAGAAAAACTTCAAGAGTATTACGCGTGCAACGTAATGAATGTGAGCGACGAAGCGTTTACTGAACTGCTCGGGCATGAAATTCCCAGTGCCGAATACAACTTCTACAAAAAGAAACGTATGGTAATAGACGAAAACTGCACCGTATCCGATTTGCGTTATTCAAAGCGTTGGATAGGCAGAGCATTTTCCGGCGCGATACGTTTTGCGATTAAATTTATGCGTGCGTTCGGCAAGCGCACAAACGCAAACACTTTGATTATGGGCGTACTTCATCAGCCTATGCGCGGAATAGCCAAATTCGGCGGACTTTCGCGCAGACAGCTCGAAGGACTGCTTACCATGTTCAACGGACATCTGTTCAAAGGATTGCGTATGTTTACCAAAAAAGACAAGAAAAACAAAAATAAAAAAGAATCGCAGTAATCCGATTCTCATGAACTCACAAAAGGAAAAGATATGAAACTTATAAGTTTTGCGGTACCGTGTTATAACTCTCAAAACTATATGCGCAAGTGTATAGAAAGTTTACTTATAGGCGGTGACGATGTAGAGATTATAATAGTAAACGACGGTTCTGCCGATTCGACGCTCGATATTGCCAACGAATACCGTGAAAAATACCCTGAAATCGTGCACGTTATCGATAAAGAAAACGGCGGCCACGGGTCGGGTGTAAACGCGGGACTCAAAAATGCGACGGGACTGTATTACAAAGTCGTAGATTCCGACGATTGGCTCGGTGCGGACGCGCTTACGGAACTTATAAAAACCGTAAAAGAGCATTTGGCGGCGGACGCGTTGCCCGACCTGTATATTACAAACTTTATTTACGACCATGCCCTCGATAATACACAGCACGTTTCGTCGTATGAAAGCAAACTGCCGGTGCGCAAGCTTACGGGGTGGAGGCATATGAAAAAATTCCGCCTTTCTCATATGCTTTTAATGCACGCGCTTTTATACAAGCGCGAAAAACTGCTTGAAAGCAACACCGTGCTTCCCGAGCATACTTTTTATGTTGACAATATTTTTGCGTACAAGCCTTTGCCGCATATACGCACCGTTTATTATTTGGACGTGGATTTGTATCATTATTTTATAGGGCGCGACGACCAATCCGTAAACCGTAAGAACTTTGTAAAACGCTATGCTCAGCAAGTGCGCGTAATGCGCGAAATGATAGACGCGTATACTCTCAAAGACATAAAGAACATGGAAAAGGGACTTCGTAAGTACATGTGGCATGCCTTAGAGGTTATTATGATGAACACGATATTCTTTACTTGCGCAGAGGATTCGCCCGAGCGGAGAAAAGAGCTTAAAGAGCTTTGGCTTTACATAAAAGCGCGCGACAAAAAGCTGTACCGAAAGCTCAGAAGCAATTCTTACGCAACTTCCGTAAATTATTTGCCGTGGAAGCTCCGCTCATTTGTAATGAACGTAGGCTACGGTATTCTGTGCCGTAAAGTAAAGCTCGGCTGAGCGTGCGATTATGTCGAAGATAAATCAAGCCGAAAAACGTGTTTAAAACGCTTGCGTATCGGTAATCGTTTATGATATAATATTACGGTAACAATTTACCGAGGTGTAATAATGAAGAACAATTTTCTTTTGGCAAGCAGTACGCTTCCTAATTGGGTGACGACGTCGTTTCCTTATATACGTTTGGTACTCTTGATTCTCATGGTTGTATTTGCGCTTGCAATGATAATAGTCGTGCTTTTCCAACCCGCGAGCGGCGACGGTATGGGCGCGATTTCGGGTCAGGTATCCGACACTTTCTATTCCAAAAACAAAGGGCGTTCGCTTGAAGGTATCATGAAGCGGCTCACCATAGTGTTCGGCATTTGCTTGTTTGCCGTATCACTTCTGTTTTTCATAACGGTTGCCGTATTCATCGGTCAGTAAGCCGTTTACAAAATCACAATCACAGAGCGGGCAAGTAATCCCGCTCTTTTTATTTGACGGAGCATATATATTTATGAGTAAGACAAAGCAAAGCCGCGCCTACAAGGGCGGCAAGAAAAAAGCGACGGGTAGCAAACCCGCCGATTACAAGAAAAAGACTGCATGCGGCAAGAAAAATCCGTTGCAAAAATCCGTGCAAAAGCAGGCGCAAAAAACCGCGAACCCTACCGCATCCGCAGTCGAGCGTTTTTGCGGTAAAATAGACGCAAGCAGTAAGGGATTCGGATTTTTGGTGCGCGACGACGGCGGCGAAGATTTATTTATTCCCGCACGCGACATGAACACCGCTCTCGGCGGCGACAGAGTTATAGCCGAGCGCACGGGCAACAATCGCGGCGCGGGCGAGGCTCGTGTGGTCGAAATAGTCGAGCGTGCAAATTCGACCGTTGTGGGCACATACAAGCGCGAGTGTGGCTTCGGCATAGTAGTTGCGGATAATCCTCGTCTCGGAAGCGATATATTCGTAAAGAACGAGCGTTCCATGAGCGCGCGCGACGGCGAGAAGGTAGTGGTGAAAATAACGGGCTATCCGTTATCCCGCCGACCCGACGGCGAAATAATCGAAATACTCGGGTATCCCGACGAGTGCGGCGTTGACGTGCTCAGCATAATCCGCTCGTACGATTTGCATGAGGATTTCCCCGCGGGCGTAATGCGCGAGGCAGCGGCGCTTCCCGACAGCGTAGCCGAAGGTATGGCGGCGGGGCGCAAGGACTACCGAAACGAATGTATAATAACAATCGACGGCGACGACAGTCGAGATTTCGACGATGCGGTAACGGTAAGTCGAGGTAAAGACGGTTTATGGCGTTTGGGAGTGCATATAGCCGACGTTGCCGAATACGTTAAAAGCGGCACTAAGCTCGACGCCGAGGCGTATGCACGCGGCACAAGCGTATATTTTCCCGACCGCGTGCTTCCAATGCTGCCCGAAAAACTCAGTTGCGGAATCTGCTCTCTCAACGAGGGCGAGGACAGACTTACGCTTTCGGTAATCATGTATATAGATAATCTCGGCAACATAGTGCGACACAAAATCCGCGAGGGAGTGATTCGCTCGCGCGCACGCATGACGTATTCAAACGTGGCGGCTATTTTGGAGGGCGACGCCGAGCTTAATAAAAAATACGACTTTCTCGTTCCCATGCTTAAAGAAATGAAGCTTCTTTCCGAGCTGCTCAGAAACAAGCGTACCGCGCGCGGAAACATAGAGTTCGATATTCCCGAGTGTAAAGTCGTTATCGACGAAAACGGACACACGACAGACGTAATTAAGTACGAACAGCTTGTGTCGCATAAGATTATCGAGGAGTTCATGCTTGCGTGCAACGAAACGGTTGCGGAACATTTCGAAAATCTGAAAGCCCCTTTTGTTTACCGCGCTCACGCAGTTCCGCCTTCCGAAAAGATTCAGACTTTAATAGGTTTCGTTTCGGCGTTGGGACTCACTTTCCGCGGCAACGTGAACGAGCCCAAAAGCATCGATTTTGCCCGCTTTTTGTCCTCGCTCGACGATAAGGTTTCGGGCGTGGTAAACCGCGTTGCGCTTAGAAGTATGAGTAAGGCAACGTATGAGCCTAACAACGTGGGACACTTCGGACTTGCCGCGCCGTATTACTGCCACTTTACTTCACCCATACGCCGCTATCCCGACCTTATGATTCACCGCATAATAAAGGATTATATCCGTAACGGAGAAAAGGCGTTCAAAAAATACGTGCCGATAGTTGCGGAGGTAAGCCGCAACAGCTCCGAACGCGAAAAACTTGCCGAAGCCGCCGAACGTAAGGTCGACGACCTTAAAAAAGCCGATTTCATGCGCGGCAAAATAGGCGAACGGTACGAAGGAGTCGTGTCGGGCGTAACCGAATGGGGAATTTTCGTAGAACTTCCCAACACCGTAGAGGGGCTTATACGAACCGAGAATCTGCCGGGCGAAGGATATGTATTCAATCCCGATTTGTTTAGGCTCGACAGCAGCGAACACACCTTTAAGCTCGGGGATTCGCTTAAAATAGAGGTCGAAAAAGTAGTTGGCGACAGAGTGTCGTTTATTCTTGCATAAAATAAGGAAAAGATAAAAATACTATTCTTGGCAAAAAAAATTGCCGAATATTTTAAAAGGACGGTATTTTTATGATTAAAACAGTTGCAACCGCATTGATGGCATTTACTGCCGTTATACCTGCGCAAGGACAGAAGCACAAAGTGTGTCCGCCTCTTGCCGCAGACGGTACGGTAATAGTAAAGGTATTGCCTCGGCACAATCACGGTGAGAGCGAAAATCTTAAAGGAATCGCATCGCGCACCGAATCCGCCGACGGCGATTATATGATAGACGCAGATATGTCGTTCGGCGGAAAATCGGCGGATGACCGCTACGCCGAGCTTAAAGCCGCGCTCGACGAGAAATTCTCCTATATGTTCGAGCTTAAAGCTTCGCTTGACCGCATGCAGAGCGAAATCGGCGAAAAATGGAACGAATATTACGCTTTACAAGAAAAATACAATCACGAGCTTAAAAAAATAGTCGGCTCGTGGGTAACCGAAATAACCTACGATTATCAAAAGTAAATCGTACCGAATGGAAAAATCGTAAAAGGGTCCGCATAGGCGTAAAAGCGAAATGCGGGCTTTTTTTGTTGCGCTTTGCGACAAATTGTTGTATACTTAATTAAAGTAAGCACTTTATGCGGTTACGCGCAAAGTGCGGAAAATCCAACGATTATAACGAAAGGAAAGTCAACATGAAATTAGGAGTAGTCGGATTGCCCAACGTGGGCAAAAGCACGCTGTTTAACGCAATCACAAAGGCGGGGGCGGAGTGCGCGAATTATCCGTTTTGCACAATAGAACCGAACGTGGGCGTGGTGCCCGTTCCCGACAGCCGTCTTGACGTTTTGGGAAAACTTTACAACACAAAAAAGATAACGCCTGCGGTTTTGGAATTTGTGGATATTGCGGGACTTGTAAAGGGTGCGTCTAAGGGCGAGGGACTCGGAAACAAGTTTCTTTCGCACATACGCGAGGTTGACGCCATCGTGCACGTTGTGCGCTGTTTCGGCGGCAGTAACGTAATTCACGTCGACGGCAGCGTAGACCCTATCCGCGACATAGAAACCATCAATTTGGAGCTTATTTTAAGCGATTTGGAAACCGTGCAGAAGCGGCTCGACAAAGCCGAAAAGTACGTTAAGTGCGGCGAAAAGAAATATGTAGACGAGGCGGCACTGCTCAAAAAAATAAAGACGGTTTTGGAAAGCGGTAAAACCGCCCGCACTCTTACTTATTCCGACGAAGAAAAAGAGATAATGCACGACTTCTTTTTGCTTACGTCCAAGCCGGTTATTTACTGTGCCAACATAAGCGAAGCCGACATAGGCAAAGCCAACGCTTACGTTGACAAGGTGCGCGAATTCGCAAAAAGCGAGGGGGCGCAAGCGGTGGAAATCTGCGCAAAAGCGGAAGAAGATTTAAGCACGCTCGACGACGCCGACCGAGAAGAACTCTCGCGCGATTTGGGACTTACCGAGTCTGGACTCGACCGGGTTATCAAGGCGGGATACGCGCTTTTGGGACTTATAAGCTATCTTACCGCAGGCGAAAAAGAAGTCCGCGCGTGGACTATCGAGCAGGGCACGAAAGCGCCGCAGGCGGCGGGAAAAATTCACACCGACTTCGAAAAAGGCTTTATCCGCGCCGAAATAGTATCGTACGACGACCTTGTGTCGCTCGGCGGTTTCAATCAGGCGAAAGAAAAAGGCAAGGTGCGCAGCGAGGGCAAAGAGTACGTTATGCGCGACGGCGACGTTGTGCTATTCCGCTTTAACGTGTAGGGAAGTTTCGACCATGGATTATAAAGAGCTGATTTCCGAAATAGTAAAAATAGACGGCGTGAGCCGCGAAGAAATATACGCATCCGTTTCGGTTCCGCCTCGGCGCGAAAACGGAGAGTTTTGTTTGCCGTGCTTTAAGTTTTCGAAAGCGCTTCGCATGTCGCCCGTGGCGATAGCCGACAAATTGAAGTCCGAAATAAAACTGCCGCCCGAGGTTGAAAGCGTGGAATCGGTGGCGGGTTATCTCAACTTTAAGCTCAACCGCGAATATTTGGCTGAAAACGGGCTTACGGCGATTGCCGCGCGCGGCGAAATGTTTGCGCACAAAAAATCAAACGGCAAAACCGTATGCCTCGATTATTCGTCGATAAACATAGCCAAACCTTTTCATATAGGGCATTTGCTTACAACCGCAATCGGCGGCTCATTGTACCGCATTTATAATTATCTCGGGTACAAAGCGGTGGGAATAAACCACCTCGGCGATTGGGGCACGCAGTTCGGCAAACTCGTTTCGGCTTACAAGCGTTGGGGCAACGACGCCGACATAGCCGAGCGCGGCGTTACCGCGCTTATGGAGCTATACGTAAAATTTCATTCCGAAGCGGAGAAAAATCCCGAGCTCGACGAGGAAGGCAGACACTACTTTAAATTGATTGAAGAAGGCGACTCCGAATCGGTGCGTATATTCGAGTGGTTCAAAAAATTAACGCTTATCGAGGTTAAGAAGATTTACGACCGCTTGGGAATAGAGTTCGACTCGTATGCGGGCGAAAGCTTTTACAACGATAAAATGCAACCCGTAATCGACGAGTTGCAAGCAAAAGGCTTGCTCACCGAAAGCGAGGGGGCAAAGGTTGTAAGCTTGGAGGATTGCGGCATGCCGCCGTGCCTTATACTCAAAAAAGACGGAGCAACTCTTTACGCCACGCGCGACCTTGCCGCCGCGGAATATCGTCACAAAACCTATGACTTTTTCAAGTGCTTATATATTGTTGCGTATCAGCAGAATCTGCACTTTAAGCAGGTGTTTAAGGTGCTTGAAAAAATGGGACGCGAGTGGGCGCATGACTGCGTACACGTGCCTTTCGGCATGGTAAGCTTAGAGGGCGGCGAGGCTCTTTCCACTCGCAAAGGCAACGTGGTTTTATTAAAAGACGTGCTTGCTACTGCGGTTGAAAAAGCCGAGAAAATTATACGCGAAAAGAATCCCGACCTTGAAAACAAATCGGATGTAGCCGAATCTGTGGGCGTAGGAGCGATTGTTTTTTCCGCGCTTTCCACTTCACGCATAAAAGACATGGTTTTTTCTTACGACAAAGCATTGTCGTTCGAGGGCGAAACCGCGCCGTACTTACAGTACACTCACGCCCGTTGCGCGTCGATTTTGGCAAAGGGCGGTTACAAAAAAAGCTCGGTTAAGTCGGTTGATTTTTCACTCTTGACCGATGACGAAAGCATTGACGTAATAACCTTGTTAAACCGTTTCGACTTTGTTGTAGAAGACGCCGCCGAAAAGTACGAGCCTTGTTTAATCGCAAGATATTTGCTTGATTTGGCGCAAAGCTTTAACCGCTTTTATATTGCCCGCCGCGTAATCTCCGACGACAAAAAGACCACCTCGGCGCGGCTTTTACTTACGGCTTGCGTAAAGGCGACTTTAAAAAGCGGACTCGATTTATTGCTTATTAAAGCCCCCGAACAAATGTAGCGGTGTGCGCGGTGATTTCGAATATCATACTAAAATTACGCGACAATCCTTTTTACGTGATTGCCGCGTTTTTGTTTGCGCAGTAAAATTTGCGGTTTGAAATTACATAGCGTAAACCGAATCAAAACGTGCTGTTGCCGTTGTTG
>CAMUAL010000016.1 GCA_947086925.1 uncultured Clostridia bacterium | reverse complement strand
TCGCTCGACGCCGAAAACGAAACGGAAGTACAGCGTGCGCTGTCCGCGCTCATACAAAATAAAACCGTGCTTATCATAGCGCACCGTATGAGAACGGTAGACGGCGCGGAAAAGATAGTGGTGTTAGAGGGCGGCAAGGTGGCCGAGCAAGGCACTCCGCAAGAGCTTAAAGCCGCGGGCGGCGTATACGCGAAAATGCTGAAACTTCAAACGGAGTAGCGTTAAAAACAACGAACCGAAACAAAAAGCGCGACCTTAGCGGTTGCGCTTTTTAAACTCGGTATGGTATAATATAATAAAAGGGCGGCTTATAATCCGGCATACCCGAAAAACAAGGAAAATATCAGAGGTGAAAAAAATGGATGATTTCGATATAGAAAACGGAGTGCTTGACTATTATTCGGGCAAGGAGCAAATTGTTACCGTACCCGACTCGGTTACCGAAATAGGCGAAACGGCTTTTGTCGCAAACGAAACCGTTACCGAAGTTATTTTGCCGAACGGAATAAAGGAAATAGGCGAAAGCGCGTTTTCAAGTTGCAAAAAGCTGAAAAAGATAAATCTTCCGGATTCGCTCGAATTTATCGGCAAAGAAGCGTTTTACGGCTGTTCCGCTTTAACGGATATAGTTCTGCCGCAGTCGCTTACCGCGATAGGCGAAAGCGCGTTTGCATACTGCGAATCGCTGAAAAAGCTCACGATTCCGAGCGGCGTTAAAGAGATAAGCGAAAACGCGTTCGAAAGTTGCTCGGAAATAGCCGAACTTACTTTAAACGAGGGAATACAAAAAATCGGGCGCGACGCGTTTACCGACTGCGTAAAAATAAACGCGCTTAAAATTCCCGATTCGGTAACTTATATAGGGCGCGGTGCGTTTTGCGCGTGCTCAATTCGCGAACTGAATTTACACGACGGCGTTACGTTTATAGGCGACGATGCGTTTCATAACTGCGAACAGCTTGAATTTGTGCATATAGGCAAGGGGGTTAAAGAAATAGGCGCAACCGCGTTCGGATATTGTTCCAAGCTTACGAAGATAGAAGTTGCGGCGGGAAACGAAAATTACAAAGTTGCGGGCAACTGCCTTATAGATATAAAAAACAAAACTCTGTTGCAGGCAACGCCCGACTTCGAGATTCCTTCGGACGGAAGCGTGACGGCGTTTTCCGACGGCGCGTTCGGCGGCATAAAGTCAATAAGGTCGTTCGAAGTCCCCCCGTTTATCGAGAAAATCGGGGGGTGCGTGTTTTCCGACTGCGAGAACTTACGTAGACTTACCGTACACCGTGACAACAAATATTACGAATCAAAAAACGACTGCATTATAGAGATTGCAACGGGAACGCTTGTGGCGGGGTGCAGTCCGAGCGATATTCCCAAAGACGGAAGCGTAAAAATAATCGCGGGCGGCGCGTTTACCGAAAACGACGAGCTTACGTATTTATCGGTTCCCGAGGGCGTGACCGAATTAAAAGAGTTTTCGTTTTCCATGTTTTCGGGACTACGCACGGTAAAACTCCCCGACAGTCTGATTGTTATAGGCAACAGCGCGTTTATGGACTGCAAAAAACTTCAATCGGTGACAATAGGCGATAAAGTCGAAAAAATCGACGAGTGGGCTTTTGCCGGTTGCGAAAGCTTGACCGAAATAGAATTTCCCGAAAGTCTGCGGTTTATAGGCGAAAACGCGTTTTATCACGTACCTCTGACTTCCGCAAAATTCCTTGCGCCAAAATATTGGTTTATGCACGATTTGTATAATAACGACTTAAAACCCGTAAAACTAAAAAAGCCCGCGGCCGCCGCCGCATTGTTTACCGAAAATGACGCAATGCGCAGTTTCGAGCGCAGACCCAAATAGACTTCGAGCATTACGAAAGCGACCGAGAAAAGCGGTCGCTTTTTTTGCGAAAAAAACATTTCTACTTCTTGACAAATAATCGCGCATGAGTTAAAATGTTTGTAAGCAGTGGCTAACAAGACGTTATGTAACTGCTGTACGGCGAGCTTGCTTTAATAGGCTGTATTCGTGCTTTAAGGCGGGTGCCGAAAAACGGATAATTATTACACGGGCGCAATGCGCCCGAATATTTTGCAAAATCGTTAGCATGTGCTAACACAATACGAGCTTAAAATGATTATAGGGGCACTTACGTACTGCGTAAGCTTACTGCTTACATTCGGTGTGTCGCTTATTGTGGGATTGCTCGTGTCGCGCAAGAACAAGAAAATAAACATGGTGGAAGCACTTAAATGCGCCGAATAAAAAGCACTTTACAAATGCGTACAAATGAATTATAATGAATTATAATGTATGTAAAAGGTAGGGGTTGGCGCATATGGTTAAATACAGAGAATCGGAAGAAATGTATCTCGAAACGATACTCTTGCTTAAAAAGAACAATTCCTCGGTTCATTCGGTGAATATAGCCGAAGAACTCGGGTATTCGCGGGCAAGCGTTTCGCGCGGAGTCAATCTGCTTGTTGGCAAAGGTTACATAACAATGGAGCAGAGCGGCGAAATAAACTTTACCGCCGAGGGCAAAAAGCACGCCGAAGCTATTTACGAGCGTCACACCGTTATAACCAAATTGCTTGAAATGGCGGGAGCGAGTCGCTCTCTTGCCGAAGAAAATGCATGCCGCATAGAGCACGTAATTACCCCCGAACTGTTCGAAACTCTCAAAAAATTCGTAAAAAACGGTTAGTTATTGCTAACGAACATTTGACAGAATAATTATCGAATATTATAATATTAAGCGTGGTTTAATTTAACCGCGCTTATTTTTACCGCCGCGTAAGCGACAACTAACAGGACGGATAAATGCGCAACAAGCTTAAAGCGTGGGAAAAGGAAAACAGGCTTATTCCCGTAATGATTAAAAAACACTGCCGCGGCAAGCATAAAACGAAGGGCGGGCAAGTATGCCCCGAGTGTGCCGAACTTACCGAGTACGCGCTATACAGGCTTAAAATGTGTCCGTTTAAGGAAAACAAAAAATTCTGTTCGTTTTGCGTGATTCACTGCTACAAGCCGGAGATGCGCGACAAAATAAAAGCGGTAATGAAATACTCTGGTCCGCGAATGATATTTACGCACCCGATATTTGCGTTATCGCACGTTACGCAAATGATAAAGTATAAGAAAAAACGCAAACGGGAGGCGAAAAACCTTGATAGATAAAGAGCTGTTCGGTCTTATAGGCAAGAATAAAAAGTACATATTCATTGCGGTTTTGTTGCAGGCGTTCGGGCTTATCGCAAACGTGGGAATAACCGCCGCAATTTGCTATGCGGTTTATCTCGTTTTAAACGGAGCTCAACCGCTCGATTATCTGTATCCCGCAATAGGCGCGGCGGCGGGCGTGATTTTGCGCTATGTTATGACGCGTCTTACGGGCGACGTTAAAGACATGCTCGGGCGCAAGGTTAAAAAGGATTTGCGCAAGAGGGCGTACGACAAAATAGTAAAGCTCGGGGTTAAGTCTGCCGACGGAATGAGCATGGCGGGACTCACTCAGGTGGGCATGGAAGGGGTGGAACAGCTCGACCTGTATTATTCGAGTTATTTGCCGCAGTTCTTTTTTTCAATGCTTGCGCCCGTGATTTTGTTTGCAATCTGCGTGTGGATTGATTGGCGCACCGCGCTTGTGCTTCTTGCATGCGTGCCGCTTATTCCCGTTTCGATAGTGGCGGTGAGCAAGTACGCAAAAAAGATTTTCGCAAAATATTGGGGCAAATACACTTCTATGGGCGATAAGTTTTTGGACTGCGTGCAGGGATTGAAGGAATTGAAGATATTCAAAGCCGACAGAGAGTATCACGATAAGATGAACGAGAGTGCGGAGGAGTTCCGCAAAATCACAATGAAAGTGCTTGTTATGCAGCTTGCAAGCACCACCATAATGGATTTGGTTGCATACGGCGGTGCGGGCGCGGGAATCGCCCTTGCCGTAAGCGGCGCGGCATACGGAGAACTGAATCCCGTCGGCGCGCTGTTTCTGTGTCTTGTCGCGGTGGAATTTTTCCTGCCGCTCCGCTCGTTCGGTTCGGCGTTTCACGTTGCCATGAACGGCGCGAGCGCGGGCAAAAAGATTATATCTTTACTAAACACTCCCGACCCCGTTTGGGGCAATGAGCAGGTGAGCGGCAGAGAGATTAAATTAAGCGGCGTGACTTTTTCTTACGACGGAAAGCGAGACGTGCTTTGCGGAATAAACATGACGTTCCCCGAAAAAGGCATGACGGCGATTGTCGGCGAGAGCGGTTGCGGAAAGTCTACCGTTGTCAATATGCTCGTGGGCGCGCTCAGACCAAAGACGGGCGAGATTACCGTGGGCGGAGTTCCGCTTGACAGACTTTCGCGCGAGAGCTATTACTCTCACTTGGCGGTTGTGGGCTACAACACCTATATCTTCAATCAGACGGTGCGCGAAAACTTTATGCTTGCTAACGGCGCGGTAACCGACGAACAAATTTACGACGCGCTCGACAAGGTGAATCTTGCAAGCTTCATACGGGAAAACGGAGGACTCGACAAGGTGATTGCCGAGGACGCAAACAACATTTCGGGCGGACAGAAACAGCGTCTTGCATTAGCCGTTAATCTCGTTGCCGACAAGGATATATACGTATTCGACGAGGCGACGAGTAATATAGACGTTGAAAGCGAGACGATTATAATGCGTAACATAAAAACGCTTTCGGAAAGCAAAAGCGTTATAGTTATTTCTCATCGTTTGGCAAACGTAGTGCCCGCCGACGGAATTTACTTTATGGAAAGCGGCGAAGTTAAAGAGAGCGGAACTCATGCGCGTTTAATGACCGAGAAGCGCGGCTACGAAAAGCTGTTCACCGCACAGAAAAATCTCGAACGGGGATATGCGGAGGTGACGGCATGAGTAAGATTAAGTCGAGAAGAAGCGGCGCAAATATAATGGCAAGACTTGTTCTTTTGCTCGGAAGCTTGGCGTACGTAATGATTTTGGCTGTAATAAACGGCAGTTTGGGTTTTATATGCGCAATGGGCGTAACCGTATTCGGAGCGGTGGGAGTCGTAAAGGCTCTCGGCGAAGTGGTAGCAATGTCGTATCCTCTCATTATAGGGCTTACCGTCGGTTGCGGCGTTTTAAGGGGCGTACTCAGATACTTCGAGCAGTACGGCAACCATTTTATCGCGTTCAAACTTTTGGCGGTTCTGCGCGACAAGATATTCGGCGCATTGCGCACTCTTTGCCCCGCTAAGCTCGAAAGCAAGCAAAAGGGCAGTATTATAGCAATGATTACGAGCGATATAGAAACGCTCGAAGTGTTTTACGCACACACCGTTTCGCCGGTTTGCATTGCGGTGATTGTATCGGCGGCGGTGTTCCTGTTTGTTGGGTTTGTGTCGAGTTGGTATCTTGCCCTTGCGGCTCTCGTCGCTTATATTGCGATAGGAATAATCGTTCCGCTCGTTTCGTCGGGCAGACTCAAAGAGAGCGGCGTTAATTATCGCGCGGAGTTTGCGAGCTTTAACGCATACTTTCTCGACAGCATAAAGGGCATAAAAGAAATCGTTTTGAATAACGCCGGCAGTATGCGCGAAACCGAAGTGAACCGCCGCAGCGATATTCTTCTTAAAGAAACAAAGAAGATGAAGCATAACACCGTTCGCGCGGCGGCGGCAACCGAGCTGACCGTTTCGCTGTTTATAATTCTGACGCTTGTCATAGGAATAGTTCTTGTGCATTTCGATATGCTCTCGGCAGGCAGAATGATAATAGGCGTTGTGGCTGTGTTCGGGTCTTTCGGCCCCGTGATTGCCGTTTCGGCGTTGCCGGGGAATTTGACTCAGACGTTTGCAAGCGGCGACAGAGTGCTTAACTTGCTTGCCGAAACTCCCGCGGTAACCGAAGTGAAGAACGGCGAAAACATAGAGTACGAAAATTTAAGCGTTTCCGATTTGTCGTTTTCGTACGACGGCAATGCCGAGGTGCTGTCAGATATAAAAATGCACGCCGAAAAAGGCGAGATTATAGGAATCGTTGGCGAGAGCGGTTGCGGCAAATCCACGTTTTTAAAGCTGTTATTGCGTTTTTGGCAAAAGGGAAGCGGAACGATTGCTTATAACGGAACAGACGTTGACGGTATAAATTCGGGCAATCTTCTCGACAACGTGACAATGGTGAGTCAAAGCACTTATTTATTCGACGAAAGCATAGAGGATAATCTTAAAATCGCCAAGCCCGACGCTACGCAAGAGGAAATGGAAAACGCGTGCCGCCTTGCTTCCGTACACGACTTTATAATGACGTTGCCCGAAGGTTACAAAACAAGCGCGGGTGCGCTCGGCGACAATCTTTCGGCGGGAGAAAAGCAGAGAATCGGACTTGCGCGCGCGTTTTTAAAGGCCGCGGAGCTTATACTTTTAGACGAGCCTACGAGCAACGTAGACAGCATTAACGAGGGTATAATACTTAAAACCTTAAAAGAACAAAAGAGCAGAAAAAGCATTATTCTTGTTTCACACCGCGAATCTACAATGGCTATTGCCGACAGAATTTACAAGGTTGAAAACGGAAGAATGGCGGAGGTGACGGAATGAGCGAAGAACAAAGCAAGCGTAGGGACGCCATATCCGAACTTATAGAGAGCGCGGAAGAAGAACAGACGCGGGAACATATAGAGGAAGAACGCAAAACGGAAGAACTTGCGGCAAGCGCATCGTCGGCGCAATCCGTTGGCGACAATTCCGAAAACAGTGCGGACGGCGAAAAAGCAAGTGCGGACGGCGGCAAGAGCGTGTTTAAAAAGTACAAAATACGCGATATTGTTTTTCTTGCCGTAATTACGGCGTGCACGCTCGTTACGGGCGCGATTATGCCGCTACTTGTAAACGTGCCGCTGTTCGGAATAATTCAGCTCGGACTCGGTTTGCAGTTTTCGCTGTTTCCCGTAATCGGCATTATGAAGGTGCGTAAGCCGTTTGCTTTAATCTTGCAGTCGGTGTTTATATCGGTTTTTCTTGTGTTCATGTTTCCGCCCATGGTGCTCATAACGGTGTGCGCGCTCGTTGCGGAAGCACTCGCTTTGCTTATATTCCGCGGCTACAAGAACGATTGGGCGTGCGTGTTTGCCGGAACGCTTTACATGCCGCTTACCATTCCTTTGCTTTATATGTATTACAACGTGTTTTATTCGGTGAGCGGAACCGAGAAAGCGGCGGTATCGATGTTTATAGGAGGCGGCAATGCGGGCGTTATAGCCGGCATTACCGTTGCCGTAATCGCGGTTTGCTTTATCGGCTCGCTTATAGGCATGATTATCGCGCGCGAGCTCAAAAAAGCGGGTAAGCTGAAATAATGGCGTTTTTTCGTTACAAAAGAAACCTGTATCCGCTGTTTGCCATAGCGTCGGCTCTTATTATAATGGTGTTCGGACTTGTTAAGGCGCGGGATATAAGATGCTCGTACTTTTTAATAGGCGCGTTTGCGTGGCTGTTTGTTTTCGGTTGCCGTAAGCAATGCTTAAAGGCTCTTATCGCATATGTAATAGTGGGCGGAATATTTACGGTTATTGCCTATTTTGCCGCAGGGAAAAATTCCGAATCGGCTTTGGCCATGGCTAACAGATTCGGCGCGGTATTCGTTGCGATTATCCCCGGAATGAGCGTGGAGGCCACGCAGATGACGCGCAATCTCTCTCAACTTCACACTCCGCGCGGGGTTACTCTCGGCATGCTTATAACGATGTCGTTTGTTCCCGTACTTCGCGGCGAAATAAAGCGCGTGCGCGAGGCAATGAAAACGAGAGGAGCGGGCAGTATACTCAACCCGAAAATATTTTACCGAGCTTTTCTTATTCCGCTTGTTACACGTCTTGTCGATATATCCGATACGCTCGCACTCTCGATAGAAACGCGCGGATTCACTCTCGGCAAGTGCAAATACACCGTGTACAAGCGCGAATATGCGAATATTTTCGACGTAGTTTATTTGCTCGGACTAATCGCGGGAGCGGTGGCAGTATGTGTGTTTTAAACGCAATCGAATTAAACGGAGTAAGCTTTACTTACTACGGTTACGCCCAAACCGTTTTGAAAAACGTGGATTTTTGCGTTAAGTACGGAGAAGTTGCGTTGCTGTCGGGGTTGTCGGGCGAGGGCAAAAGCACCCTTTTATCGGTGATATCGGGAATAATCCCAAACATAATTTCGGGAAAGCTCACGGGCGAAGTGCTTATAGACGGAAAATCGATTGCGGGGCGGAAACTTTCGGAAGTGTGCCGAAAAGTGGGAGTGGTTTTGCAAAACGCCGACAGTCAGATAATACACAAAACGATTGAAGACGAAATCGCGTTCGGGTGCGAGAATTTTGCGTTTGCGCGTGATAAAACCGCCGCGCAGATAGACAGAGTTTGCACCGTTATGAAACTCGATAAGCGGTGGACTGCGCGCACTCTGTCGGGAGGGCAAAAACAGCGGCTTATAACCGCGTCTACCCTTGCAACGGGTCAGAAAATACTTATTCTCGATGAGCCGCTCGCAAATCTCGATACCTCGGGTGCAACCGAGCTTATGAACACTCTCAGAGCTTTGGCGGGCGCGGGGTACGCCGTTTTGGTTGTCGAGCATAGGCTCGATATGGTTATGCCGTTTGTGGACTCTGTGTGGAACATACGCGCCGGCGTCGTCACACGGGTGGAAAACAAGAGGGAATATCTGCTTTCGCAAACGGTGACCATAACCGACGGTTCAGCCGAACACGAAAAGGGCGAGGCGCTGTTTAAGGTAAATCACGCGGCGTTTGCGGTTAAAAAGAAAGAAATTTTAAAAGACGTGAATTTCGATATTTACAAAGGCGAGCGTTTGCTTTTACTTGGCGAAAACGGTTGCGGAAAATCGACTCTTTTAAGACTGTTGGCACGGCTTTATAAACCCACGCGCGGCAATATCGTGCAGAATCTCGACCCCGAGTTGGGTAAGCGCAGACGGGGCAGGAAATGGTTTAAAAGCGTGGGAGTGGTTTATCAAAACCCCAACTATCAGCTTTTTATGCCCACGGTAGAAAGCGAAATCGCCTTTAACGCCGTAAGCCGCGAATATGCCGACGAAATAATAAAGCTTTTTGCGTTGGAGCACTTACGTAAGCGTCACCCGCAGTCGCTGTCCGAGGGGCAAAAGCGCAGAGTCTCAATCGCCGCAGTCGCTGCCGGCAACCCAAAAGTTTTACTGCTCGACGAGCCGACCGTGGGGCAGGATTATAAGGGATTGTGCGACCTTGTTAAAATTTTAGACGAACTGCACGATAAAAGCGGAAACACCATGATAACGGTTACGCACGATATGCGCTGTGCCGAAGCGTTGTGCGACAGAACCGTAGTTATAGCGGACGGAAGGGTAATCGAACAGGGCGGCAAAGAGCTTGCTCACGCATATTTTTTCGAAAACAAAAAGCCTCTCGTATAAGAAAGGCTTTTTTTGTTATCGGACTTAACCGAGATTGCGATTCAAATCAAAGCAAAGCGGTTATAGCGGCTTGCGTTGCGGGAAGAACGCCGGGGAAGAACAGGAATATTACTGCGGCGGCAACGAGTATCGCATAAATAAGGAATACTACGAATCCGCGCTTTAACGCAAATTCCAATCCCGCAAGACCCACTACCAAAAGTACGGCAATCTCGCGTATGCTTTCCATAATTTTGGTTACGTTTTCGGGCATGAATCCCGCTCCGTTATTAACGTATCTGTTTATCGACAGAAATACGATTAACGCGACTGTGAAAAAGGCAAGAATTTCGCCTATCACGTCTACAACTTTTTCGAGTTTTTCACCCATTTTCATGTTTGTTTATTCTCCTTTTATTCGATTTGACATAATTATACACGAAATTTTGCGAGGAAACAACTGATAAACGGTAAAAAAGAGATTAAAAACACATTAAGATATTGCATAATTTTTACGGGCGTGATATAATTATAATCGGTTTAACAATATGTTAATTTACGGAATATATAAAAAACGGAGTAATTAAAATATGGAAAAAACGGTAAAAATAATGATAGAAATGCAGGACGGCGGAGTAATGAACTTGGAACTTTACCCGGAGCTCGCGCCCATAACGGTTAATAACTTTGTGGACTTATGCAATCGCGGTTATTACGACGGTTTGTGCTTTCACAGAGTTATCGACGGCTTCATGATTCAGGGCGGCGGATTTACTCACAGCGGCGGCAGACTGTTGCCTAAGGGAGGCGCAAAAGAAATAAAGGGCGAATTTGCGTCGAACGGCGTAAACAATCCCGTAAAGCACACCGCAGGCACAATCTCGATGGCGCGCACAATGGTAAAAGATTCGGCGTCGAGTCAGTTTTTTATATGCGTTGCCGACACTCCGTTTTTAGACGGCGAATACGCGGCATTCGGGCGCGTGTGCGACGCCGAGAGTCTTAATAAAGCGGTTTCGATAGGCAAGGTTAAAACGGGCAGAGTCGAATATTACGACGACGTGCCCGTTAATCCCGTAGTAATCAAAACCATTCGGGTAGTTTGAAAAACAAAAAGGGGGAGATATGTTTCTTACAACCAATCAACGTATACTGCTTAACAACGCATTGCGCGACAGCGGAATTTTCGTGTCGTGCGGAAAAGCAAAGCCGAATTTAATGTCTACGCATTGGGGCAGTTTGGGCAATTTTTGGAACAGACAGATATTTATACTTCCCGTGCGCAGCGGCAAACTGAGTTACGAGGTCATAGAGAGCGAAAAGACATTTGCGATAAGCGTCCCCACAACCGATATGAGCCGCGAGATTATGATGTGCGACCACATGAGCGGCTACACGGTAAACAAGTTCGACGCTTTGCACCTGCACCCCAAACGCGCAAGAAAAATCGATGCGTACGTTCTCGGCGACTGCGGGCTTATTATAGAGTGCAAGGTACTGTTTTCGTGCGGAGAAGAATTCGGATACATAGACGAATCGCTTAAAAACGAAATGTATGCGGATAAAGCGTTTCACACGATGTATTTTGCCGAAGTAATAGACTGCTACGAACACAAAGAAAAGATAAACGAAAATACTATTTTTAAAAAACGTATAAAATAATATACAGATATTACTTATGAAAGAAAGACTGAAAAATCTCGATATAAAACAGTTCATTCTGTTTTTCGTAATGCTCGGCGTTGCGGCAATAACGGCGGCTTTACTGTTTGCATTCAACGACGGCGTTAAATTCATATATCTTTTGGGCGTATTTGCCACGTCGCTTATTCCGCTTTTGTTTCCGCTTTATTATGTGCTGTTCGGCAAAAAACTGCCGCTGTTCGTTTGCGCGGCGGTGTGCGTGCACATTGTGTGCGCCGCAAACGCGGGAACGGCAATGAGAGTATACGACAGAGTTATGTGGTGGGATTTGTTCTGTCACGGATTTTTCGGATTCAACGCCGCGCTCATAGTATTCGCGGTTATGGCGGACTGCGAGGGTATAAAAATAAACCCCGTATTCGTAATGCTTATCGCGCTGAGCGTCGCGCTCGCGCTCGGGGTGTTTTGGGAAATTGCCGAATACTTATTCGACAGACTTTTGGGGAGCGACGCGCAAAGGGTGGCGGAATCCGTCGCGCTCGGAAAATCCCCGCTTGCGGACACAATGGAAGACCTTATGATAACGGTTGCGGGAGTTGCCGTGTTTGTGCTTTTTTTCATTGCGGACAAGCTGAGTCGCGGCAGAATGTTCGTTCGTCTGGATATTTTAAAACCGCGTGAGTCGGCTGGAAATAACGAGACGCAGGGCAACGGTATACGGGATATATAATATATGTGCGGGATATATAATATATAAGAAAAAATAAAGTAATAAAATTACAGTTGACAACGGTTACGGTAGGTGCTATAATTTTTATACAATTAAATAGGATAATGAAAGGGTGCAGACAACGGCGTCTACAAAGCTGTTCGTGTACCCTTTTTCATTACGTTGCGGACTAAAAAGTAAAAACGGTATTATAATTGCTTTACAAATATATGCTTTTTTTGATATAATACCGTTACTACGTGTAATTTAGCTTGCGTAAAACATACGGAGAGGGGACGCCCGAAATTATTTTATGAAAAAAAAGAAGACTTACGACTATGACGACGGACGCACCGTAGCCGATATGAACGTAGAAGGGTTCAGGTGGTACGAGTCGGACGACAAAAAGCGAAAGCGCGAGGCGGCAAAAAAAATGAGCAAAGCCGAGCGTAAAGCATTGATGTTCTCGTCGTACAAGCGCATTGCCTTGCCGCTTATATGTATTATTGTAGGTATAGTGCTTGCTTATCTGTTTTGCTATTACGTGTGGTTGGGGTAACGACAGCCTGTTACAAAAGCTGAATTTATTCTTTGAAAACGGTTGGATAAAAGATGTCTAAAAAGAAACTTGCGATAATCTTAATAATGATTGTGTGCGCCGTAGGGGTGCTTTTTGCATGCGGCGACGTTGACGATTTAGAGCAAATCGCAATTAACAACGGCGCAACGGTTAAAGTTACGCTCGACTTGAACGGCGGAGTTTCGTCGTACAAAGAAATACGCTACGTGCGCGTAAAACCCGGTTCTCCGTTCGTGTACCCGTGGAGCATATCTGGTAGCGGAATAGACGCTCCGCAGCTTACGGGCTATAACTTGGAGGGCTTTTACACTGGAACCAAAGACGAGGACGGTAAAGTTACGTTTTTGCAGAAGTTCGAGGAAAAAACGAGGGTGTATGAAGACGTAACTCTTTACGCAAAATGGGTGCCCCGTTTTTATTACGAAGTAATAGACATCGAAACAAACGAGTCGGTGCAAAAGATTTACTGCGCGTCGGGCGCAATATTCAACCAAAACTCTGTTAAACGCGCGGGATACACGGCACTCGACTTTTACACAACGAACGAGCGTGCGCCGGAAAATCTTTGGGACGAAAGTTTTACTCACCCCGGATTCCCGGACGGCGTAACGGTTGAAAACGCCAGTGAAGAAGATTACGTGGTAAAAGTTTACGGCTACTTCTTGGAGGGCGATTACACAAAGGTTTATAAGGCGTCGGACTTTTTGACGGTAGGTGCGACTAACTTCTATTTGGTAGGCGACGAAAACGGCGAGATAGATTGCTCGTTGCTTACGGGTTGGCTCAATCACGCATACGTTTACGCAAGCGAGATAATAGGAAACGGCGTTACAATCAAAAATCTTAACGTAACGCGCGAGAACATGCAATCGTTCGGCGATATAAAGGGCGTAGGACTGTTCGGAATATCGCTAAACGGCGCGAAGTTTACCGACGTTACGTTTGAAAACTGCACCGTAAACATCGTTTACAGCAATCAGGCTATTAACTTTACGGGCGGCAACGTAATTAACATGGGCTTCTTCGGCGGCGTGGCGTCGAACACCACTCTCGAAAACGTGACGCTTAACAACTGTCATCTCAATATAAGCGTAAAACGCAAAACGGACAGCTCGCTTAACGTAATTGCGGCATACGAGGAATCGGAACCCGCGTTATGGGCAGGGCGTGAACAAGACGCCGAAAACGGCAATCAAGTAAATGTAAACGGAAGTATAACGGTAACGTATACGGTCGAGTAAAAATCATTGGAAGGTAAATATATTATGAAAAAAAGATTGAGTGTTGTAATTGTGTTGGTGCTTGCGCTTGTGTGCGGCGCGTTTGCGGGTTGCAGTAACAAGAACAAACGCCGCGACAACGAGAAAGACGCGTTCAGAATGAGTATCTCTCAGCCCGAGGGTCTTTTTAACCCGTTTTTCACAACCGCCGCTACCGATACTTCGGTTGTGGGCATGACGCAAATATCCATGTTCACCACCGACAGAAATGCGAATATCGTATACGGCGACGATTGGTCGTGTGTAGCCAAAGACTACTCCGAGACTTTGCTTGACTCGAATCAAAACGTAACGACTACGGGCAGTGAAGACGGCTATACCAAATATCAGTTCGTAATTAAAAACGGCATCAAGTTCAGCGACGGAACTCCGCTTACCGTTAAGGACGTTCTGTTTAACATGTATGTTTACCTCGACCCCGTTTATACGGGCTCGGCAACCATGTATTCGATTGATATTGTCGGATTGCAGGCATACCGCAACCTCGACGCAAGCTACGACGATTCGCAGACGGGCGGTTCGGCAATAGATTCCACCGCCGCTACGAGAACCGCAAACAGAGTGGATAATCTGAGCGATTGGCTCACCGAAAAGGAAGCCACCTCGCAAATCCGCCCCATAAAAACAGGGGGAACGATAGAAGAAGCGGTTGCGCAGGCGGAAGAAGACGCAAAAGCTTTGGCTGCTCTTTTCAGAAGCGAACTCGAAACCGATTGGGCGAGTGCGTCGGAGAGTTTGGAGAGCTATGAGAAGGAATACGACATAACAAAGGCATGGCAGGTATTCCTGTTTACGTCCGGCGTTACAAGCATAAAACTGAACGCACAGAATAAGCCCGAAAAGAACAGCAAAAATCAGTACGTAATAGATTATACGTCGGTTGAGGGTGGTAATACTTGGGGCGACGGAAAAAGCGGCAAGGAAATAATAGATTTCGTATACGGCTACTACATGGCGGATAACCTTAAACGCGGATTGGCGGCAAATTTCAGAAACGTGCTTTTGGGTTGGGCGTCGGGCGGTACTCTGCAAACAAATATCGAGGCGGAAGAACGCAGTAATTACATAGAGGAAATCAAAGAAAAAAACGATTACCCTCGTACGGTATCCGGCATAACCGTTTTAAAAGGTTCCGAATTTGTACCTTCCAAAGACAGCTTACAGCAAACTTACAGCGACGATTACTACGTGGTTCAGGTTATGATAAAGGGAATCGACCCGAAAGCCAAATGGAATTTCGGCTTTACGGTTGCTCCCATGCACTATTATTCGGATTTGTCGGTAGACATGAACGGCAAGAATAAGGGCAAAACCGATTACCGCGCGTTTAACGCACCCGGAGTTGACGGATACGACGCAAACAAAGAAATAAACTTCGGATTCCCGATGGGCGATTATACTTATTTTACCGATGTTATTCAGGCTCGCAACGCAGTGCCTATGGGCGGCGGCGTTTATAAGGCGACCGATATAGATAACCGCACCGATTTCAACAATCTTAAAAACGGTTTTTACAACAACGGCATGATTTATTACGTAAGAAACGATTATTTCTATACCACCATGAAAAACGGCGAGGATACGGGGCTTAACGCAAAAATCAAATATGCGCGTTATAAAGTAGTGGATTCGTCAAACATAATGAATGCCGTTACAACGGGTCAGC
The DNA here is from genome assembly GCA_947086925.1 of uncultured Clostridia bacterium. Lineage (GTDB taxonomy): Bacteria > Bacillota > Clostridia > Christensenellales > Pumilibacteraceae > Pumilibacter. Next base: position 24,795 of record CAMUAL010000016.1, on the reverse strand, counting down.
TCGATTACTCCGACGGCGTTACGGCAAAAGCGGAAAATATGTCGTTGGTTGCCCGTGAAAAAGATATGTTGGGTTATGCTACCGCACAGACAAACGGTTACGGATATATAGGAATAAATGCCGAAAAGATTCACGATATTAACCTTCGCAGAGCAATAATGTCGGTGTTCGACAGCAATCTTGTTAAATCGTATTATCCCGGAAATCTGTCGCAGGTTATAAACCGCAATCTTTCGACTTGCTCGTGGGTTTACGAGTACGGCGAATTAAACGACAGCGGCAGTCGCGACCGTTGGGCTCCCACACCGGTATACACCAAAGATTTCGATGCAACCGAGGAAAATCCCAATCTTACCGAATATAACAAGTGGATGAATTTGGCTAGAACTTCCGCGGGAATTAACAAAGACGGCAACGGCAACTGGACGTATCCTACGGCGATAAACGGTTCGAGAGCGCTTAAATATACTTTCACGATTTCGGGCGCAAACGACGACCACCCCGCTTATCAGACAATGCGCGCAGCCGCCAATATTCTTAATGCCGACGGTTGGCAGATAACTCTCAGCACCGATTCGCGCGCGCTTACAAAGCTTGCAAGCGGCGGACTTACCGTGTGGTGCGCGGCTTGGTCGGCAACGGTAGACCCCGACATGTATCAGGTTTACCACATGGATTCGAAAGCTTCGAACGTAAACGCATGGGGCTATCCTTACATTCTGCAAAACCGTAATTCGGAAGATTACAGAATTTTATCGGAACTCAGCAAGCTTATAGACGACGGACGCAAAAAACTCGAAAACGCCGACCGCGCTCCCATTTATCAGGAAGCGCTCGATAAGCTTATGGACCTTGCAATAGAGTTCCCGCTTTATCAGCGTTGCGATATGTACGTATGGAACACCGCTACTCTCGATTTAAGCACAATCGAAACCGTTCCTTCGACGTATATGAGTCCTATCGACAGAATATGGGAAGTAAGCTTTAAATAATTTACGTAAGGCAAAACGATGGTAAAGTACATATTAAAAAGACTTTTAATAGCTATATTCGTAATATTCGGCGTTACCCTGATAACGTACGCGTTATTCAGGTTGATGCCGGATGATTACCTATATAATAAATTCCTTGCGCAGTCGGGCACAAACCCCGATTGGCTCGAGCAGTATAAGCGCGTCGTTAAGCTGTACGGACTCGACGTGTCGGTTATAAAAGGATATTTTACGTGGCTCGGCAGTGCGCTTAAAGGAGATTTCGGCTATTCGTTTATTAACGGAGCCGAAGTTATTTCCAAAATAAAAAGAGCGTTGCCCGTATCATTTTGGATGAACATAATTGTTACCGTATTGCAACTTGTAATAGCAATACCGCTCGGAATCCGTGCCGCGGTTAAGCAGTACGGCGCAACCGACTACATAACAACCGTAATTACTCTGCTCGGAATTTCGCTTCCGTCGTTCTTCTTTGCGGCGATTGCAATTAAGATTTTCGCGGTTGACCTCGGTTGGTTCGACCCGTCGCTCGGACTTATTTCGACCGACTTTAACGGTAACTCGTTCCAAAAACTTCTCGATATGGCATGGCACCTTGTTTTGCCCATTTTGCTTTCGGTTATTCTGAGTTTGGGCGGACTTATGCGTTACACCCGCACAAACATGCTCGAAGTGCTCGGAGCGGACTATATCCGCACCGCGCGCGCAAAGGGCGTTAAGCAGGCAAACGTAATTTACAAACACGCCTTTAAAAACACCGCAATTCCTCTTATTACGCTTCTTGCGGGAATTATTCCGAGTCTGTTTGCGGGCAGTTACGTAATAGAACAGCTGTTCGGAATAGAGGGAATAGGATACGTTTCGTATACCGCAACGGTGCAGGGCGATATTCCGTTTGTTATGGCTTATTATCTGTTTATAACGATACTTACCGTTTTGGGCATACTTATTGCCGACATACTTTACGCGGTGTTCGACCCGCGAATCAAACTCGGGGGCTGATACGCATATGAACGAAGAAGAATTGAAAGAAGTTATACACAGCGAAACCGACGTGCCCGCACCCGACGAGGTTGCGGAAGTTGCGGCGGAAGAACAGGAAGAACTTGCCGAACGGGTTAAAACTCTCAGTCCCGGACAACTTGTGCTTAAACGGTTTTTCCGCTCTAAGCTTTCGGTTATAGGACTCAGTATAATAGTATTTTTGTTTTTGGTGTGCTTTATAGGTCCGTTATTCAGTCCGAATATGGACTATAAGACAATCGATTACGACGGTCCCGACATTGTTACCTCTAACCCCATAACGTATGTAGAGGGCGGCGAAACTTACACTATGTACGACATAGAGTACACGCCGTCGATAAACATTAAAGCGCCACCGAGCGCAAAGCATTGGTTCGGCACCGATTTAATGGCGCAAGACGTGTTTATGCGTCTTTTGTACGGCGGCAGAATTTCGCTTACCATAGGCTTTATGGTTGTTATACTCGAAACTCTTATAGGCGTTATAATAGGCGGCATAGCAGGGTATTTCGGCGGTATAGTGGATATGATAATCATGCGTATTATAGACGTATTCTACTGTATACCGCAAATGCCGATACTGTTTATATGCAGTGCGTTGCTCGACGCCTATCAGGTGGGCGGGTTTACGCGAATATATTGGTTGTTGCTCGTGCTTGTGGTGTTCGGTTGGGCGGGCACTGCGCGAATGGTGCGAGGGCAGATACTGTCATTGCGCGAACAGGAATTTATGCTTGCGGCAAAGAGTATGGGCATACCTGCGCACAGAAAGATATTCCTGCACCTTGTGCCGAACGTAATGCCTCAGCTTATAGTGTCGATGACGCTCGGCTTAGGCAGCGTAATACTTACCGAATCCACTCTGTCGTTCCTTAATTTGGGCGTGCAAATGCCGCAAGCAACGTGGGGCAACATGCTCAGTTGCTTAACAAGCGATTCGACGGTTATTCAGAATAACTTTTGGATGTGGGGACCTGCGGGTATTTGCATAATGCTTGCGGTGCTGAGCTTTAACTTTATAGGCGACGGCTTGCGCGACGCGTTCGACCCCAAAATGAAGAAGTAAGCAATTTGAAGAAGTAAGAGGATTGTTATGTCGGAGATAGACGAAAACAACGCTTTAACGGAAGAATCCGAACAGACCGCGAATACCGAATCCGCGGACGGAATTTTGCCCGAACAGACCGCAAAGACCGAGTCTGCGGACGAAATTTCGCGCGACGGCGAAGTGCAATCGGAAGAATCCGCCCCCGCCGAAGCCGCAGAGACGGAAAAGGCGGAAGCGACAAAAAAGAAGATAAATATAAAACTGCCCCGAGGCTTAAAAAATCTTTTTACCAAGGGGATTTCTTCGCGTGAGCTTAAAAATTACGAGCATACTCCTCCTACCGAGCAGGAGCTTAAAGAAAACATACTAATTGCCGACCACATTAAACAGTATTTTTCAATAGAGAACAATATAATAAGTCAACCCATACGCTTTTTAAAAGCGGTAGACGACGTTTCTCTGCGCGTGCCTTACGGCAAAACCGTAGGTATAGTGGGCGAGTCGGGTTGCGGCAAAACCACGCTCGGACGCACCATTTTGGGATTATACCGCAAAACCGCGGGCGAAGTTTACTTTGACGGCAAAAATATTACCGATTATACAAACCACCAAATGAACTCGATTCGCACCGACATGCAGGTGATTTTTCAGGACCCGTATTCGTCGCTGTCACCGAGATTTTCGATAGGCAGTATAATAGGCGAGGGGGTTGCCGTACACAAAATCGTACCCAAAAAAGATATTAAAGACTACGTTATAAACATTATGACCCGATGCGGCTTGCAACCTCAGCATTACGAGCGTTACCCCTACGAGTTTTCGGGCGGTCAGCGTCAGCGCATATGTATAGCGCGCGCGCTTGCCATAAACCCCAAATTCATAGTGTGCGACGAGCCCGTATCCGCGCTCGACGTTTCCATTCAGGCGCAGATACTCAATCTGCTCAAAGAATTGCAAATCGAGCGCAACATTGCGTACATGTTTATATCGCACGACCTATCGGTTGTTCAGCACATATCCGACAGCGTGGGCGTTATGTACTTGGGCTCGATGGTTGAGAGCGGTCCGACGGATTCGATATTCTACGAGCCTATGCATCCGTACACTCGCAGTTTGCTTTCGGCAGTACCCGTTCCCGACCCGCGCCGCAAAAGCGACCGAGTGATTCTGTCGGGTTCGATTCCGAGCCCCGCAAATCCTCCGAGCGGTTGCAGATTCCACACAAGGTGTCCCGAGTGCATGGAAATATGCACGAATGAGCGACCCGTATTCAAAGAGTATAAAAAGGGACATTTCTGCGCTTGTCACCTTTATTCGCAGGATTAACCGATATGAAGAAAAAAAATTCGAATTACATAAGTTACAAAGAATCCCGCGCGATTATAAAGAGCAACCGCGCCGAAATCAAGCGTCTCGAAAAGCTTAAAAAGCGCAAAAACGTGCCGGAAGAAGAATACGTAACCGTCATGAAAGACGACAACAATGTTGTGGAGTTCGACGACCTTCACACCTTTTTCTTTACCGACTCGGGCGTTGTAAAAGCGGTTGACGGCGTTAGTTTTAATATTCCCGCACATTCTACCGTGGGCGTTGTGGGCGAATCGGGTTGCGGCAAAAGCGTTACGAGTCTTTCGCTTATGCAACTTGTGCAAGGTCCGCAAGGGCAGGTGGTTTCCGGCAGTATGCGCTACAAGCTTAAAAACGGCAAGTGCGTGGATATTGCCCGTCTTCCGTCAAAGCAGATGGAAAAAATCAGCGGCAAAGAGATTGCCATGATTTTTCAGGAGCCCATGACAAGCCTTAACCCCGTGTTTACAATAGGGTATCAGCTCGACGAAGTTTCGCTTCTTCATATGGAAGGCGCAACAAAACAGTTGGCTAAGCAGAAGTCGCTTGAAATGTTGGAGCTTGTAGGCATAGCTAATAAAGAAGGCGTTTACAAAAGCTACCCTCACGAGCTTTCGGGAGGCATGCGTCAGCGCGTTATGATAGCCATGGCTCTTTGTTGCGAGCCAAATCTTATTATAGCGGACGAACCTACAACTGCACTCGACGTTACCATACAGGCTCAGATACTCGATTTACTGCGCAATCTCAAAAGCAAATTCGACAGCTCGATAATGCTTATTACGCACGACCTCGGCGTTATAGCCGAAATGGCGGATTACGTGGTTGTTATGTACGCGGGCAAGATTATCGAGGCGGGTAGCGTGTACGAAATATTCGACCATCCGAGTCACCCGTACACCATAGGCTTGCTCAGAAGCAAACCCGTTATAAACAAAAAGGTTGACGAATTGTATTCCATTAAAGGCAGAGTGCCGAATGCGGTAAACCTGCCCGACTACTGCTACTTTAAAGACCGTTGCGATATGTGCATAAAAGAGTGCAAAGGCGAGTATCCGCACTTTATAGAGCTTACTCCCACGCACAAAGTTGCATGCTATCGCTACTACGAGGGCGTAAATGTTCCGCCTCCTTCGGTAAGCGCACCCGACGGCGAGTCCGAGAATAATGTTTCCGCGGAGAATAAGGCTTCTGTTGTAAGCGATATTTCCGAGGAGTCGGTACGGAATGTTAAAGCCGAAACGGCGGCAACGGACGAAATAAAAGAATCCGTTGCAGTGAAAGCTCCGAAAAAGACAACCGCAAGCAAGACCACCGCCGCAAAGAGCACCGTAGCGAAAACGACTGCGGCAAAGAGCACGGCAAGCAAGACAACCGCAAGCAAGACCACCGCCGCAAAGAGCACGGCAGCGAAAACAACTGCGGCAAAGAGCACTGCAAGCAAGACAACCGCAGGTAAGACCACCGCCGCAAAGAGCACGGCAGCGAAAACAACTGCGGCAAAGAGTGCCGCAAAAAGCACGACAGACAAATCCGCCAAACAAAGCAAGACTGAGTAGAAAAACATGATGGCGGTAAGCGATAACTCGGCGGGAGAGTATGAGGAAAAAGAACAAAGCGAGGAGTGACCATGAAAAGATTCGGTAAAATAATGCTGATTGTGCTTGTTGCAATTTGCGCGGCTTTGGCGTTTACGGCTTGCGGCTCGGTGCAAAGCGTGGGCATATCGGCAACGGACGCACCGCGTATCACATACGTGCAGGGTCAGGAACTTGATTTATCGCATGGTAAAATTACATATACCGACAAATCGGGCGAGCATGAAATAGCATTGAACGCCAAAGGCGTTAAAGTATCGGGTTACGATAAAAACAAGCTCGGTTGGCAAGATATAACAATTAAATACGGCGGCGAAACCGTGACCATGGGCGTAAACGTAGTCGAGCGCATGGTGTTCGATACGGGAGTCGTTACCGATTATTTCGTGGGCGAAAGTTTTAACGTAAAGTCCGGTGCGGTTACCGTTACTTCGGATAACGGCGAAAGCACGAAAATCGACCTTGACAACGCCGCGATTTCGATTATCGGGTTCGATTCTTCGAGCGCGAAAACAAACGCAAACATTACTGTTCGTTACAACTCGGGCAGTGACGATTATTCTTATACTCTCGCAGTAAATATTTACGCGGTTTCCGACAGCAGTCTTAATGTTTCCGACAGCGCGAAAACGGTTTACAGCCACGAGAATCTGAATCTCGGCGGCAGTACCGTTACGCTTACAAACGGCTCGCTTACAAAAACGGTGGCTTTAACCGACGACATGTTAAGCGGATACGTTCCGTCGGCTGTCAATATAAACAATCCTACCGCCGTTCAGAAAGTTTCGGTTAATTACGCGGGCAATAAAATAGGAACTTTTGACGTGAACGTAATTTACAGCAATGTATCGCTTATTTCCGACGCTCTTGCAAAAGCAGGTAACTACGACGGCCAATCGGCTGAAATCCCTGCGGTTTCCGACGAGGCGGGGGCGGTTGCCGCAGAGGCGGTTAAGGCGTATTTCGGCATGTCCGCTTCGGAAAAAGCAAGTATAGCCGAAAGCGATATAAACTCGTTGGTGCGTGCCGCCGCAATATATTGCAACGGCGTGTTAAAAGTGCAACTTGAAAGTAAATTCAATAGCATTGTTTACGATAACGGAGAATTAACGGTAAGCACAACCGCGTCGAAAGCCGACGTTTCGGCGGATATAGCCGAGTTTGAAAAAGGAACGGCTATCGAATACGGCGATTTGCTTGCCGAAATCAAATCTGAATACGGCGATTTGAACTTGTCGAAAGAGGTTAAAATAAGCAATTATCTCGTCGATGCAAGCGACAGAAACTTAACGGAAGTTTACGGTCTGCTGTGCTATTTAATCGACTTCGACAAAAACATTGCGACTAAATATAATATACCCGCATGGGCAAATGCCGCAAATGATTCCGAAACCGCGGCAGTATACGAGTATATAGCAAAAGGCGGCTACGATTGCGGTTATTACCGCTATTACAATACGGTGCTTGCAGGTTGGAACAACGGCACGGTAGCTACGCCGTACGAGTCGGTTGCCGATTGCATGTTCAGCGCACTTTACGCTTATTGCCGCAATGTGCTGAAAGGCGGCTACACCGCTATTATTCCCGAGAACGTGTATAATGCGTATGTCAATACGGGTACGGCGTTCGAAACTTTGTCGGCTAATACGAATCGTTATAAGCAAGACCCAAGCAACGGTATGTATATAGTCGATAACACCGAATTTATGTACTTCTTCAACAATGCAATGGAGTACTATAACAGCTTTACCGATGACGAATTTAATATTTTCTCGAAATTCGTGTATACAGTAAATTCGGAAAGCGGAACTTCTCAGTCTTTCGGTTACGACGAACTTTATGCCGCTTGCGCCGCGTCGCGATACGGATATTCGTATAATTTCGGCATATGGGCTTACGACGACGAAATCATCGATTTTTGGAATCTGTACTTAGACTGCCTGGATTACATGGTTGCAGGCATATTGACGCCCGATATACGTATTATGTTTGAAGAATTTGCAAATATGCCCGCGGCAAAACAGTCGGACTTTTTGTATTCGCTTCATTCTAATTATGTTTATTACCCTTCATTGAAGACGCCGATTTACGCGCTCGGAACAAACAGCTCAACCGTAGGAATGTGCTCGTATTTTATGTCGATGCTTTACCATTACTACGGAAACAACCTGACGCAGAACGGCTTTTCGTTCGTATTCATTCCGTTGTTACAGCTTATGGAAGACCATATAAACGGCTATGCATACAGCGGCTCGCCGCAGAATTACTTGCGCGTTGCCGCGATTATCGAGGAAAATTACTCGCTTATCGGCGACGGGGACAGGGCGTTGGTAGACGAATATCTCGAATTCGCATATACGAAATACGTTATTAAACTTCCGAAGGAAATCGCTGCGGCGGCGCAATATACTTTGACGGAAGATGAAAGCGAGCAACTTCAAAAGCTTGCCGCGGCTATTGCAAGATACCAAGCCGTAAGCGAGAAGATAGCAAGCGGAAAAGATTTTTATAATCTGCTGTATTCCATTTCCGCATATGCCGACTCGCTTGTAAACGAAATTCTCAGTAGCGGAAATAACAATCTTATAAACGCTTATTACAACAAAGTATGGTATTCCGACAACGGAACGACGCTCGGTTTTAATTACACTCTGCTTAAAGGCGAGTATGTTTATTACGCGAAAAACATCAGCATAGACGTAACGGGTATGAGCATTTACGACTATATAAATGCGGACGGAAGCAAGCTTTCCGAGTTTTATGCGAGTGCGTACGGAGTTATGTGCGGGGCGGTTTTCTCGAATGTCGATTACGACCCCGATTCCGTTAAAGAGTCCATGCGCATTTTCCTTGAACTGAGCGATGAGGATAAATGTGTTTTATACGTGCTTTCGTCTAATACCGACGTATACTTCAAAGGACTTGAAAATTATTTCGGAAGCGCGATTTTGCCGGGTACTGCGCTGAGCGATGCGACGGGTGAAATATTCGACATTTTGGATATTTATCTCGATTATATTGCTCGCGTATACAGTGGAATTACCGTTGACGTAAGCGAGTATATAGCGCAAATGGAAGAGGGGTTTGCGATATTGGATTTTGCTTACGACAGTCTCGAAACGGTAGATAAAGAATATTTCGACGAGTGGTTTGCCGACTATTACGAATTGTTCCGTGAGTTTTACGGCTATCTGCAAGACGTTGACGGCGAACTTAATGCGGGCGAAGCTACGGCTTTCGCGGCCGCTTAATACGTAACGTAGAGAAGGAGTAAAGGCAGTGAAGAAAATTTTTGTTACCGTTTTATCGGTGCTTATGGGCGTATCGGTGATGTTCGCGTCGCTGTACCAAACGAAAAATTCCGTAAGTGCTGTTTATAAGCCCGAGCTCGGGCAGGGAATTGTCGACGTTACCGATAAGGTGGCGGGCAGAATCGATTACGAGAATGTTATGCGAGATTACGGGTTCGAAGATTTCGCAACCGATTTTTCGGGTCCGAAAAGCATTATAGTCGAGCTCGAAGACAACAGCGTGTTGGAAGAATTTAACGCGTTGCCCGCAACGAGTATTTATAATTCCGCCGCCGATTTTGCGGCGTCTGCAAAAGGCTTGCAAATCTCGTCTTACTTAAAGGGCAGACAGAATACGTTTTTATCGCGTCTTAAACGCGAAAAAATAGATTATGCCTTTCAGTATAATTATTCCGGCATAATCAACGGCGTGGCAATAACGGTTGACTACGACGATATTGCGGCTATATCGAAAATACGCGGAGTTAAGAACGTAATATATTCCGAAACTTATTACACACCCTCGGCGGAAGCGGTAATGAACGACGTAAATGCTTACAGCACGGGTATTTACGATACAACGGGCATTAACTACACGGGCGCGGGCATGGTTGTGGCAATTTTGGATACGGGACTCGATTACACGCACAACGCGTTTACCACGATTCCCGAGGTACAGGCTCTTACGCTCAAAAACGTAGAAAAAGCGGTAAACGACGGCAATCTTTCGGCATCGTCGCTTATGGAGGGAGTTACGGCAAGCGAGCTTTACAAAAACGGCAAAGTTCCTTTTCAGTTCGACTACGCCGATAAAGACGCCGACGTTTATCCCGTAACTTCCTCGCACGGCACTCACGTTGCGGGCATTATAGCCGGCTACGAAAAAAAAGTGGATTACGATATTCTTCCGTCGGACGACAACATGTATTTCGACACCGACGAGGACGGCAACAAAACCTTTAAGGGCGTTGCCGTAGACGCTCAGCTTGCAATACTCAAAGTGTTCTCGGATTTGGGAGAAACGGGTGCGAAAACAGAAGATATTATCGCCGCGCTCAACGACGCGGTAATAATCGGTGTTGACGTTATAAACATGAGTCTCGGTTCGTCGGGCGGCTTCTCTCGCGTATCCGACGACGAGGCGGTAAACGAAGTGTACGACCGTATACGCGAGGCGGGTATAACGCTTGCCGTTGCGGCGGGCAACGAGTACAGCTCGTCTTACGGCGGAACTTACGGCAATACCAACCTTACGTCTAACCCCGACAGCAGCACGGTAGGTTCGCCTGCGGTTTACAACGGAACTATATCGGTTGCGTCGATATCTGGTCAGCTTTCGCCGTACTTTCTTGTGAACGGAAAAGTTGCGACTTACTTTTCGAACGCGCGCGATGCGGCGGGCAAAGATTATAACTTTAACGAGCTTTTGTTGGGCGGCGCAAGCAAAAAGACATATAATTACGTGGTTGTGGGCGGCTACGGCGAGGCGCACAACTACAACGCCGAAATCCGTGCAAAGCTTGCCGCGGGTAACTGCATAGCGGTTGTAAGTCGCGGCACTACGAGCTTCGAAGACAAGCAGTCGGTAGCCGCAGATTACGGTGCGGTTGCCTGTATTATTTACAACAACGTATCGGGCGTTATAAACGCATCGCTCGGCGCGGGTTACAAGATTCCCACATGTACCATAACAAACGATATTGCTCGTCAGTTTATAGACACCAAAGAGGGAACGATAGAGCTTGACGCAACCTACAAAGCGGGTCCGTTCATGAGCGAGTTCTCGTCGTGGGGTGTTTCGCCCGACCTTCACCTTTACCCCGATATTACCGCGCACGGCGGATATATTACGTCGGCTATCTTGGGCGGTTACGGCGTTTTCAGCGGCACGAGTATGGCTACTCCCAACATTGCGGGAATAAGCACTCTTATTCGTCAGTATCTTGTTGAAAAGTTCCCCGCGAAAAAGAAAGTCGAAATCAACGACATGCTTTATCAGCTTTTGATGTCTACCGCAACTATCGCGCTCAACGAGGACGGCAATCCTTATTCGCCCCGTAAGCAGGGCGCGGGACTTGCCGACATTAAAAACACGATGGCGGCAGACGCGTATTTGTACGTAGAAAACGACAACAAAACCAAAATAGAATTGGGCGACGACCCGACCAAAACGGGCGATTATTACCTGAGATTCAACATAAAAAATCTTTCGGCGTTACAGCGCAAGTACACTATGAGCAGTTACGTTATGACCGAAAAAGTTTCGGGCGACGGAATAACCGTTGCCGAAAAGGCGTATTTGTTCAACGACGCAAACGTGCGCATTACGGGCGCGGAAAGCGGCGTAACGTATTCGGGCAACACCGTTACGGTTGCTCCGTATGCCGACGCCACAGTGACGGTTAGGGTCACCCTTACCGCTTCCGACAAAAAGTATCTTGACGACAACTTTGTAAACGGCATGTTCGTAGAGGGATACCTTATGTTTGCCGACGGCACTGCGGGCGTTACTTCGCGCGTTAATCTCAATGTTCCGTTTATGGGATTTTACGGCGATTGGCTTGCCGCTCCCATGTTCGACTATTCGGCTTACGACGTTTCGGCGTCGAAGTACGACGACAGCGTTTTAGAGGAAGACAAACTTCAAGCGGACGTATACGAAACCGTTGTTATAGGCAGATACAGTAACGACAGTTATATGCCCATGGGGTCTTATGTTTACAATTTGCCCGACAACGTCGATTCCGGCATCGAATCTTCCGTTGATAAAATAGCGGTAGGCAACAGCGAGTACGGAATTTACGAGCTGTACGGCGTTTATGCGGGATTGCTCCGCGGCGCGAAAACAATGGACATTGTGGTTACCGATACGGTTACGGGCGAAGTTGTTTTCACACGCACCGACTACGAAGTGCGCAAATCGTTAGGCGGACACCCCGGACCTATTTATATCGAACTTTCGCCGTCGGAGCTTAACATGAACAACAACACTAAATACAGTGTTTCGCTTAAAGGCGCGCTCGATTATGCAAACGGGGAAAACGCAAATCGTAATACGTGGAGTTTCAGCTTCTACGTTGACTACGAGCGTCCCGTTGTTGTAGATACCGAAATAAATGTTTCGTACGACAACAACAATAACAAGTCGGTTTCGCTTACTCTCGATTTGTACGATAATCACTATATTCAGGCTATGGCATTATTTACTCTCGGCGAGGATGTAAGCAAACCGAAAGATTCCGACGAAAGATATCCGCTTGAACTTCTGCAAGAATACTTTACTCCCGTAAACAGCGTGTTTAACGGCATAACGCGCGTTACGATTGACATTACGAATTACCTCGAAAACTTTATCAACGGCAAAGACGATTCGACAAATGACTTGGGTATTTACCTTATAGACTACGCAATCAACTCGGGAGCATACCTTATTCCCATAAAATGGGACGACATTTCGGATTTATCGGTTACCGACTCGAACGGTAAGGAGCTTTGCGACTACGAAGAACCGATAGAGATTCCGGTAGGTACTCCGTTTAACTTTAAGGTTTCGGTTGCCGACAAGGGAGACCACGAAGCCGTTAACTACGTGCTTTCGAATCCCGAAGTGGCTACCATAAAAGACGGCGTTATATTCGGCAAGAAAGAAGGTACTTCAACCGTTACCGTAACCGAGAAAAACGACACGGGAACGCCGGAAGTTTACAAGTTCGAAATCAAAGTCGTAGCCAATACGGATATACCTACTTACGAAATAAGCAGAATTACGTTTGCTTCGTACACTACCGAGTACGGCACCGATATTGTTATAGGCAACAACTATACGTCGCTTCGTTGCGGTGTTACGGCGAAAGTAAATCTCGACTTCAATCCGTGGTATGCCACAAACACGGTAAACGGCGTAGACGTTATATGGACTTCGCTTACTCCTCGTACCGTAAGCGTAACCGACGACGGCGTTATAACAACGCTTAATCAGGGCATTGGACGTGTAAGAGTTACGTGGACTTACCGCGGAGTCGTGAGCGAAGCCATGCTTACCATATCGATAGGCGAGAAGTACACCGTTTCGGGCGGATACCTTAACTACTATCGCGGCGCGGATAAGGTATTGCAAATTCCCGCAAACCTCGGTATAATCAACCTTTCGTATTACTCGGACAACTCCGAAGGTCCTTTCTATCAGGACAAAAACATTAAAGTTGCGGTTGTGCCGAGCGGCGTTACTTCAATAGGATATAAGACGTTTGCCGAGTGTACAAATCTCGAAACGATATACCTTCCCGCAACGCTCGAAGGAATAAGCGAAAGCGCATTTGCGGGTTGTACAAACCTTAAAAATGTTTATTGGTACACAAACGCGTACTATAATGCCGATTTGGGTTATTATACTTTCGGCGCAAACGACAACACTCCTTGCTTCGACGCCGACGGTAATTACATGGGCGGCTTTACGGGCTTTGGCGGAGTTGTTGCAAATTCCGTTTCTGGGCTCAAAAAATGCACTTCGAAAAACATCTATCTTTGGGATTACACATTCGACGGTTGCTACAATTTAAAAGAATTTGATTTAAGCAAGACGACAGCTGTTTATTCTTATGCGTTCAGGAACTGCCGTTCGCTTACCTCTGTTGACGTTTCGAACGTGAAAAACTGCGGTACGGGCGCGTTCTATAATTGTAATAATATCGAAACCGCTACGTTCGGTGCCGATACCGTTATAGGAAATTCCATGTTCGAGGGTTGTATTAAGCTCGGCGGCATAACGCTTTATTCCGAAAATGTGGGCGAAAGAGCGTTCTACGGCTGTTCCGCTTTAAAGAGCGTAACTTTTAACGCCGATATCGATACGATAGGCGATTACGCTTTCGGCAAGTGCTTGAATCTTACTGCGGTTGAATTTAACAGGCATACCGTCGGCAAGCTCGGAACTTATGCTTTCACGGGTTGTACGTCGCTTGCCCGCTTTAACGCCTATGTAAAAGAAGTGGGCGTAAGGGCGTTCGACAGTTGCTTTAAGCTTACCGACGTTACTCTCGACGGCACATCGGTGCTCGGCGATTACGCGTTCTTCGGTTGCGCATATCTCGGTTCGGTAACTTTTGGCAGCGACGTAACGCTCGAAACGGTAGGGTCTTCGCCTTTCTACAATACGTCGGTCACATCGTTTAACGTATCGTCGCAACACAGGTATCTTTCGGCCGTGACCGTAAAAGCGGGGGCAAATTTTTACACGCTTCTTTATAATGCCGACGGCTCGGTGCTTAAAATCGCGCCTCCCGACTATGCTCCCGACGGTTACAGTTTCTATAACTTCTATAACGGCACGCAGGTGCTTGAAGAAATAGGGGCGAGTGCTTACGCAAACTCGGCTATCGAGCTTAAAGACGGAACTCTTATAATTCCCGAAGGAGTTAAGCGCATAGGCGACTTTGCGTTCGGTTTCAATACCTTTAAAACCGTGATTCTTCCCGAATCGCTCGAAGAACTCGGTGAAGGCGTATTCTACGGTTGCTCCGACTTAGAGCGCGTGGTGTTCCTCGGAAACAAAGTAACCGAGTTGCCCGCACGCACCTTCTATAACTGCTCGTTGCTTTCAGCCGTCGCGTTGCCCGAAAATCTCGAATCGATAGGCGCGGGCGCGTTTGCAAACTGCAACGGCTTGATAGATATAAATATTCCCGCATCGGTTGTAAGCATAGGAAATTCGGCGTTTATCAATGCGCAGTCGCTTGTATCGGTGGAATTCGAAAGAGGCTCTCAGCTTTCGGAAATAGGAAGTATGGCTTTTGCGGGTTGCGGATTTAAGAATATCGACCTTCCGCTCAATCTTAAAACAATAGGCAACGCGGCTTTCTTTTACTGTCAGAATCTGCGTAGCATAACCGTTCCCGGCTCGGTTGAAAATTGGGGAGCGTTTGCGTTCTCTATGTGCACTTCGCTTTCAGAGGCAAAAATCGAAGAAGGCGTTATCGAAATGGGTGCGTATGCGTTTGCGTTTGCCGACTTTAATGAGGACGCTTTATACAACAATACCGTGCTTACTTCTGTTGAATTACCGTCTACTCTCGAATACATAGGTATGTACGCGTTCGAAAACTGCGTAGCTTTGAACGGCATCGATTTATCGTATGTTTCGGTTATCGACAGCGGCGCGTTTATGAATTGCACAGGTCTTGTGAATCTCGGCGGCACAAACAATATTATGTATGTGGGCGAAGAAGCGTTTGCATACTGTACGTCGCTTACTTCGGTGAACATGCCCAACGCCATAACGCTTAACAACGCGGCGTTCCGCGGTTGCGAATCATTGGAATCCGCAGAATTCGAAAGCGCGACTGCTATTGCGAATTATGTGTTCTATGACTGCGTAGAGCTTACAAACGTAAATATCGAAAGCGCGGTAGTTCTGTATAGCATGAGCTTCTATAACTGCTATAATCTTACAAGTATCGAACTTCCCAACCTTGTAAGAATGGGCGAAGGAGTGTTCTTCGGAACGGGGCTTACCTCGTTTAATGTGCCTGCGTCGCTCATCGAAATGGGCATGGCAAATTTTGCGGCTTGTTTGGACCTTACCGAATTTACCGTAGACGAAAACAACACAGTATTCTTTACCGACGGCGCTGGATTGTACCGCATACTTCAATCGGGCGATTACGAAATTATGTCGTTCGCAGGCGGACGTAGCGGAATATACACCGTGTTAGACGGCACCGTTCGCGTTGACGATATGGCATTTGCTTATGCAACAAATATCAATGCGGTTACGCTTCCGTACACCTTAAAGAGCATAGGAGCACGCGCGTTCTATTATCTCGGACTTTCGGGCAGTAGCGTTACTTACACGTTTAACAGCTTGCAGGCTCCCACGCTCGAATGTTTCAATTCCGGCAGTCCCGGTTCGTTGTTCGACCTGTACTCGAACTTCACGCATAACTTAGGCAACGTCGTAACCGATATTTGCTATCCCGCAAACGGAACGGGTTATGATAATTTTGTGTACGAGCTTTACTTTAACGTAAGCGGACTTTTGCCCGACGCCGCCGAGGAGGTAACTCTTTTGGTGATAAACAGAATTGCGGCTCTCGATGCGGAAACAGCAACGCTCGATGAAATACGCAGTATTCGCGGTATTATAGACAACATGAGCGACGCTCAGAAAAATCTTATTACGAATTATGCTAAATTTATCGAAATCGAAACGGCAATGAACAACGTAAAAGCGGAAGAACCCGAAAAGGAAACGCTTTCGGCGGCAGGGGCGGCAATCGTTTCGGTTATAGCAACGCTTGTTGTGTGCGGTGCGGCGTTTGCGCTTTACTTGCGATTTACTAAAAAGAGAGGTAATGCCTAATGAAAAAGAGATTAACGGCACTTTTAACTATAATTTGCTGTGCGGTTTTCTTTACGCTTACCGCATGCGGAAACAATAAAACGGAACAGGACTTCGGCGTTCTGTATTCGTACAGCTTTAACGCAAACGGCGGCACTCCGGTAGACGGAGGCACTCTTTACAGAAACGACTGTATTCCTGTGCCGCAAACACCTTCACGCGACGGTTATGAGTTTACGGGTTGGTACGCCGACTCGGCTTGCACCGAACGCGTAGACTTTGCGCATCCGGTTTACAGAATGCCGGCGCACGACGTGGAGTTTTACGCAGGCTGGCAACAGCTTGTAAGCATTAGCTTCAACGTAAACGGCGGCACTGCCGTAAATAAAATCGAAGGGCACGCAGGCGCGACTATTCCCGCAGACGTTATAAACTCGGTTATTACAACCAAGGCGGGAAGCATTTTCGACGGTTGGTATTCCGACGCTTTATGCACCGTACCTTTTATTTTCGGCTATATTCCGAATAACAGTATTACCGTTTATGCAAAATGGCACAGCGCGAACGGCAGTGTTTCGGTGACTTTCGTAAACGGCGACCAAACGGTTAAAACTTACACCGACTGCACCGAAGGCGAACTTCTCGGGGCTATTACGGAAGGCGAGTCGTTTATGACTCAGCCCGATAAAGAATATGCGCGTTTCGTGGGTTGGGCAACCGACGCGGAAGGATACGGTCTTATAAACGAAAACTATAAGATACCTGCCGACAACGTAACTCTGTATGCGGTTTACCGTCAAAAGCAGGGGTGGGCGCACATAACCGTTGCGGAAACCGACTACACCGAGGCGGCGGACTTTTACGCCGAAAAAGGCAAGGTTATTTCTTCGGACGTTTCGTCGGAATCGGATATAATAAAAGCAGACGTGCTTACGCAGTATAAACTTACTTACGATTACTTTTTGGACGCGCACGGCGCGAAATTCGACTTTAAAAACGACGTCGTTACCGGCGATATGGAATTGCGTCCCGAACTGTATTCCGAGGATTTGACTGTTTCCATCGTTTTCGACAGCGACAATACTACTCCGTTGTACGTCAAGGTAACGGGGTACACCGATAACGGCGCGGGCAGAGTCGTTATTCCGAGCACGTGCTTTATCGACGACGCAAGCAACGGCATATACGGATTTTATCATGTTTCGGAAATAGAAAAAAACGTGTTTAAAGGCGCGACATTCTCCAAGCTTACAATAGGCGACTCGGTAGAAATTATAAAAGAGTCGGCGTTTGAAAACTGCGTAAATCTTACCGAAGTGACTTTTCCCGAAAGTCTTGTTGAAATTTACGATTCGGCATTTGCGGGTTGCACGAAGCTTTCCAACGTAAACATAAACAACGGCGTATATTATTTCGGCTATCGCGTATTCAAAGATACGGCGTTCGAAACTTCGCTTTTTGCGAATAACAACGGTGCCGTTTACATAAGCGACGTAAACAACGATATCGAAAGCGACACTCTTTACTACTATAACGGAGAGTTTTCCGAAAACTCTGTGATTACGATAGGGCGCGCGGGCTTGATGAGCATTGCGGGCGGCGCGTTCGAGGGCAAGAAAAACATAACTAACTTGAATATAGCGGGCAATGTTTATCTTGTGGGCGACGCGGCGTTTAAAGATTGCCACGACCTTAAAAGCGTTACGCTCGGCAGTAATGTTCAGTATCTTCGCGCAAGTGTGTTCAAGGGTTGTGAAAATCTAAAAACTATTGACCAAACGAACAACGAGAGGCTTCGCTATGTGGGAGAGTCGGCGTTTGAAAATTGCACGTCGCTTACCTCGTTTGTAATCGGTCGCAATCTTACTACTCTCGGCAAAGCTGCGTTCAGGGGTTGCACTTCGCTTTCCGAAGTTTCGGTTTATATCGGAATTCAGGAAATCAACGGGCAGAATTACTATGTAATGAGTGCTCTCACCGCTGTTCCCGCCTACGCCTTTTACGGTTGCACGTCACTTAAAGAATTGGCTTTTATGAACGCCGTAAAATCGGTGGGTGAGTCCGCATTCGAGGGGTGTTCTTCGCTTGTTTCGGTAACATTGGGCTTTAATACCAACTGCAATATTGCGAGCATAGGCGACAATGCGTTTAAAGGCTGTTCGTCGCTTAAAGTCGTTATGATATGCAAAAGTGCGGCAAACGCAAACGGTTGCACCAAAGTATCTGCAACGGCGTTAAACGGCGCAGACAATGCAAAAATTCTCGTGTTCGCAAGTTTTTTGAATGTTTACAAAGCCGCTCTTACCGATTATACTTCGAGAATTATGGCTTACGACGTAACCGCACCTAAGATAACCGACAAAAGCACCGAGTCGGAGCAAATCTCGGTGAAAATCGCACCTAACGACAGCTATGATGTTATGAACGGCGTAAACGAAAAGTACACGATAACCGACTTCGTTGACGGTAAAGATGACTATTATTACACAGTCGACGCCGACCTTAAATTTACCGTAACCGTACAGCTCGGTGAGAATACTTTAAGTCCGAAAGAGGAGAACGGAACGGTTTACGACTTCTCGCAAGAGGGAGTATACACCGTTACGGTGAGAGTCACCGACGAGTGCGGTTACTATTCAACTGCCACGTTCGACATTACCGTAAAAACGGAACTTATTTAATTTCCTATTGACAAAATTTTTGAATTAACGTATAATAAACAGGCGTCCGCGGGTTCGTTCCTTCGGACGCCTAAACACGGAGGCGTATCGAAGCGGTCATAACGAGGCGGTCTTGAAAAGCGATTGAATTACGGCGGTCTATAAGACAAAATCTTTCTACAAATATTTTGGGACTACTCGTTAAGACAGTTAAAATACCTGCTTTCTGTATCGGAAAACAGCCAAAAACAACCTAATCAGGCGAAGCGTTCAAACGGTTGAGTTTTTCTACAAATAACTCGCGCGAGCAACGACTTCTACAAATATTTCTACAAAATGTTTTTTTGCGGAAATTATATCAAAAAATACGGAGGCATATCGAAGTGGTCATAACGAGGTGGTCTTGAAAACCATTTGCCTTAACGGGCACGGGGGTTCGAATCCCTCTGCCTCCGCCATAAGCACTCGCATTTGAACCCAAGCGGAACGAATTGAGTGCTTTTTCTATTTTCGCGGTATTCACGCCGTTCTGTCAAATCGTTATCTAACTTCACTTTTGTTGGCGTGTTCGGCGAAGTGTTGTAGAAGATATAAACGCAATCATCAAATAACACCACGCGGTATATGAACGAGTTGAAAAACTCGTTCTTTTCTTCGCTGTTCGTATTGTTTGCG
This sequence comes from uncultured Clostridia bacterium, assembly GCA_947086925.1. Lineage (GTDB taxonomy): Bacteria > Bacillota > Clostridia > Christensenellales > Pumilibacteraceae > Pumilibacter. The sequence continues at coordinate 4,826 of CAMUAL010000016.1, read as the reverse complement.
AGCAAAGTAAGTTAGACCGAAAGGCTATTTGTTCGTATATTGTATATCAAATACTTAAAACTATTTGATTTTTACTTGTAATTGTGATATAATATTTCTTAAAGGAGAATACAAATGAAGCGGATAATTGTAGGATTTACGGGCGCATTTGGCAGTGGTACAACTTTTATAGTTGATAATTTTTTCGTTCCGGAGGATTTTATTAAACTATCTTTATCGACCATTTTAAAGGCGTTATATAAAAAAGAAAATAAGAAATCTTACGAAAATAGGCAGCAGTTACAAGAATTTGGTAATTCTATTCGCAAAAAAGATATTGAAGCATTAGCAAAAGCTGTAGAAGAAGAAATCAAGAAATATCCTGATAAAAATATAGTCATTGATAGCATAAGGAATCCAGCGGAAGCAAAATATTTCCGTGATAACCATCCAGAATTTATTTTGATTGGCGTATTTGCAGATTATGATGTGAGATGGGAAAGAGTTAAAGATATTTACGGGAACTCAAAAGACAAATTCGATTTGGATGAAATAAAAGACAAAGGAAGCTTCGAGCCACAATTTGGCCAAAAAATTTCAGATTGCTTTTTTGAGGCGGATTTAATAATTCGTAATAATGATTTTATAAATTGCGAAGAAACAAATAAAAACTATAAGGCGATGGAATCCAAGCTCGCAGGATACTTGCGAGCTTTTAGAGATCCAATAAAATCCAAACCAACAAAAACAGAGTCATTAATGGCTGCAGCTTATGTTAGCGGAAGAGATTCGCGATGTAAAAAAAGAAAAGTTGGAGCCATTATTACAGATAGAATGGAACAAATAATTAGTTCCGGTTACAATGGAACACCTGCAAGACTTGAAAGATCAAGTGATGGGAAGTTTGTACATATTAAATTGGATGAATGCGAAGATTCTACTGGTGGTTGTTTTAGGGATATAAAACGAAAAGAAATAGCTGCTGCAATTCAAAAAGATCTAGGATTAGAATGTGATGAAAATTCAATAAAAATAATTAAAAATAGAGTTAAGCTATTGGAGCATTGTAGGGCACTTCACGGTGAAGAACGTGCAATCATAAATTTAGTCGGTAAAGGGATTGATTTGGAAGATGCGACAATATATGTTACAACATTTCCATGCAATTTATGTGCAAATAAAATTGTTCAAGTTGGAATAAAAAAGGTTGTTTACTTTGAACCATATCCTGTTGAGGAAGCAAAAAAAATATTAAAAGATGGGCATGTTAATTATGAACCATTTGAAGGTGTTACTTTTAGAGCATTCTTTAAATTTTTCCAATATGAGCCATAAAGTAACACATTTTACCAATACACATAAAATATAATTTACAGAAGGAGAAAACTATGTGCATCATTTGTCAAAATTGCGGTAGCATCGCTGAATATAATAAAAATTATGGAAAAGTAATTTGTACTAGATGTGCTTGGAAAAGCGAACAATTGCCTTATGAAGAAGCAAATAAGTATTCTACATACAATGGTGATATTAGAAATGCTCCAACTATAAGTGGAAAAATGTTGGTTGGGGCGTTAAGAAAATAATAGTCCATCTTTTCTTAATTGATGTAAATGTGATTTTAGCCAGGATGTTCTCATTAAAATGTTCTATTTTAGCTATATATTAACCGTAAACATGCATTTTGAGTCCAATTGCTTTTGAGTATGGAATTAGAAAATGTACTAACGATTGCGTTATGACGCCGCATGGATTAAAAAATGATGGACTATAATGATTAGATATTTTATGTAAATGTTATCAATAACACAATATAAACTTGCTGAATTAAAAGTTCAAATTCGGGTGATGATTGCCCGCCATAGCAAGAAAAATCAGCACTCTAATCTCGTAACACACGATTGGGTTCGTATTTTTCTATAAGTCAGACTCGTAAAAGAGTAAAGCCGCGAGTAAAATGCTCGTGACTTATGTTGTATGGATATTAGAACGGCAAGCCGTTATTATGCTTTTCTTTAATTTTTTCTAAGTCGTCACTATAAGGAAAATCTGTACTGAATAAAAATTCTTTCATTGACTTATGTAGTTGATATTGACGAGGATTCCCATGACTAGTATATTCACATGGAAATATAAATTTATAGTCAATAAAAAACTGCAAACAATTATCATAATTAGTCGATAGAAGAGGCTCCAATGAATTGCTTGTTTCCCATTGTTTAATGTCAGCGACTTCTATTTCACCCATCCACCGGCACCCAAATACAGATTTTTGATTTTCGCAAATATAAGCTATAAATAGTTTGCAGGGATCTGGCAATGTATTATTCCACATTTCAATCAAAGTTTTCTTACTCGGACGATAATGTGGCATTATCAACTTTGTCAAATCGTTTAGCTCATTCTTTGCTTTAGCTGTTAATGTCCTGAATTCGTTAATTGCTAACTCGAACGAGGTGTCATTTATTGTTAAACCTTTTTGACTCACCGAAAGTAAATCAAAGCCATTCTTTACATTGATTTCATATATCTCATTATCCCTAAGCCAATCGGTTATTTCTGAGATTACGATTTTACGTTGTTTATGTCTCCATATATAATACAAAACAATTGCTTCATCTGTCGTTAATGTTTCTTCCTTCGAAGATGTTCCCATAGGTCTAACAACTCTTCCATTAAATAGTCCCTCATATTTTGCTATTAACTTATCTATTTCTCTATTTGTTGTGGCAGTATTGTTTTTTAAATTGTATAATAGTCTTGTTTCATAATTTCCATATAATTTGTTGTTTCCATAATGTTGTACTCCTTTATAAACTAACAAAATCGTCAAGATAAATTTTTTCTTGGTATAAACCATATTCAAAATAGGGTTCATTATCAATATCAAGCAAGTTGAAAGTATCTTGTGTTATGCGCCCTTGATTGCTTATTGCAAGTGTTATTTTTGCATTATCAGCATCACTTTCTATAATATCGAAAATGATATAATGGTCTCCGTCAAAGTATTCAAATTCGCACATTTTAACCACCTCAATCTATGAATTTGTACCAAATAAAGTAGGTCGTTTCAACATAGTCCAAAGTATCGTAATGATTTTTTTCTTTGTTGAATACGTGTATGTTTTCGTAAGCTATCGTAACATAACCTTTGTATTCGTTTTCGGTGTTTACGACTTTGTGGCATTTGCCGGCAACGTCCTCAAATACTCTTATGTACGGATTGCCTTTGCTTGATGTGGAAGCTATAAGTAAGTTACCGTCAATCAAATAACCTACACCTTTTAACTTCTCGTCTTTGTTTACCTTTGTTACCGAGTAAACTACTTTTTGCATTTTTCTTTACCTCCAAGATTTAATTTGCCTTTCGGCAGGGGCTACTTGTAGCACAGTTCGGTAAGTGGCTATTTGTATTGTGCTCACGCTGTAAATGTAAACGACGGGCTTATATTCCCGTATAGCTACCAAAAAATCATTGCATTTTGGGCATAAGAAAAAAGCCAAACATTTCTGTCTGACTTTTAATCTTATGATTTTAAGTGATGATTTTTTGGCGTTTACATTTTCGAGAACTGTGCTACAATGCCACCACGAAAGGCTAAATCTTGGAGACCCCCATTTGGAAAAATTGAAAGTATAGTTACAATAAGTAGCTAAATAATTGAAAGTATAGTTACAATAATTTGTTCCGAATGGACTCTCCGATTGTTCCGAACGGCTTTACTATTATTCCGAATGACGCTATGATTGTTCCGAATGCTTTAATATGACAACTAATTTACAAAATGAGTGACTTTGCGTTTCCGCATAAAATTATTTTTTTTGTTGTAGTAGATTTTGAAATTTTGACTATATCACTGTGGTGATACAGTAATTAGATTGGTGTATTGATTTGAAACATAAAGCCCTTTATTTTGGCGTTTCTAAAAATGACCTCGTAAACGATTTGGGGCGGTTAAAAAACGCCTTTGGGTTTGGGTCAGGATGGGTCAGAAAAGCGAAAAATCGCGTTAGAGTGGCAAAGAACGGCTTAAAATGGGCAGTGGTTGGGGACGTATAGCTTCAAGCCCCGTCACCTCGACCAAAAGGCATATAAGGGCGTTGACTTAGCGCCCTTTTTGCGTGTCTCGATTTTAATTATGCGTCTGTATACGTTTACTTGACTCACGCTTAAAAGCAGGCGATACGCAACCCTTCTCCGGCTTTCGGAGTGGCGGCATTTTTGTCAATAAACAACATGAGTCGGCAAATTTCGTAAGAGAAGTTTGCCGGGTTTTTTGTAAAAAATCGGGCAACGGGAGAAAAGAACAAAAGATCATTTGTATTTTATAAATAGGCTCGAGTCGCTTGTCAATTACGGTATTCCGCATAAAAAAGTCAAGATTTTGATGACCGCTTGTTTTGTAAATTAAAAGCACGCTAAAAAATCATTGAAGCGGCGCGTATCGGCAAAGTTTCGGGAAGAAATTGATAGCCGCTATTATAATAAGGTATAATAATAAAAGATTTCTTGCGGGGGCGGCAGTCGCTAAAACAGCGGCAGCCGCTTTTTTGGTTGTTTTTCATTATAATAATGTTGTTCGCGTTGCAACGTTTATCTATATAAGGCGGCAGCCATATATCGATAAGCGAGTGCCGGTGACGGTATATGTTTGCGGCATAGAGGATAAACAAATATGCTTGCGCGGTATTCCGCATGAGATAGAGTTCCATAAGTGCTAACACTGAGAAAATGGGTTTTGCTGCGTCTGTTGCGGGGGCATCTGTTTTGAATGGAGATATAAGGCGTTTTATGTTGGGATTTTGTTAAAATCATACAATAAAAAAATGCAATAATTTTTCAAAAG
>CAMUAL010000015.1 GCA_947086925.1 uncultured Clostridia bacterium | reverse complement strand
TTATTTATCTTACACCTTTTCATAAGATTTGTCAACTCATTAACAAGCGTAATGCCCGCCATGGGGTCGAAAATATTAGCGGAACCGACTTGCACGGCAGTTGCGCCCGCGACCAAAAACTCCATAATATCTTCGGCAGATATAATACCGCCCAAACCCACAACGGGAATTTTTACCGCTTTGTGCGCCTCGTATACCATTTTAAGCGCAATAGGCTTAACCGCAGGGCCGCTTAATCCTCCGCACACGTTTGCAAGAATAGGTCTACGCCTGCGCCAATCTATTGCCATGCCGCCCACCGTGTTTATAAGCGATATACAATCCGCGCCGCCGTTTTCCGCGGCACGCGCGTTGTCGGCAATATTCGCCACATTCGGCGAAAGCTTTACCATTAGCGGCTTATTGCAGTATTTTTTTACGGACCTTGTTATTTGCTCCACGCTCTCGGGCAACACACCGAATGCCATGCCTCCCGCTTTTACGTTGGGGCAGCTTATGTTAAGCTCGACTATTTTTATGCAGTCCTGTTCGCTTACTTTACTTGCCGTATAGCAGTAGTCTTCCTCGGTTCTGCCAGCTATATTAGCTATTACGGCGCAATCGAGTTTACTCAAAAACGGAATATCGTCGCGTATAAAGCCGTCGACTCCCGGATTTTGAAGTCCTACGCTGTTAAGCATACCCATTGGAGTTTCCGCTATGCGCGGCGAAGGATTACCTTCTCTGCGCTCTTTTGTTACGCCTTTGGTGCATATGCCGCCCAAAACATTTATATCGTAAAATTCGGCGTATTCTTTTCCGTAGCCGAAAGTTCCGCTTGCCGTTATTATAGGATTTTTAAGCTTTACGCCGCAAAGCGTAACCGACGTATCGGGATTTGTCACAGCAGTATATCCTCCAAGTTAAATACGGGACCGTCTACGCATGCCCGCTTATTAACAATTTCACCGTTTTTTTCTTTAACCGCGCATGCGCACACAAGGCACGCGCCCACTCCGCAACCCATGCGGGTTTCGCCCGACATATATGCGGGAATTTTTGTTTCTGCACTCAGCCTCGCCGCCGCTTTAAGCATGGGCGTGGGACCGCATGTAAGGATAACGTCGGGCTTAATCTTATTTATGTCGGTGCGCAGTACATCCGTTACGTAACCCGCTCTGCCGAAACTTCCGTTGTCGGTGCAGACTTCCGTTTTGCCGAACTTTTTAAAATCGGAAGCAAACATAATCATGCTTTTATCGGAAAACCCGAGATACGAATAATATTCGCAATTCGGATAGCTTACGGGAACGGTAAGAAGCGGTGCACAGCCTATGCCGCCGCCGAGAAGCACCACCTTGCGGTGGTTCTCGCTCAGTGTAAATCCGTTGCCTATCGGCAGAACAGCGCAAACCGAATCGCCTTTTTTAAATTGCGCAATTTTGCGCGTACCGCCGCCTACTACGGCATAAATAACCGTTACGCTCTCGCTATCGAATTTATATATGCAAAAGGGGCGGCGCAGAAGATACTCCCCGCCCGCTTTAAGGTGCAGAAATTGTCCGCACTTAATCTCCGGTACTTTTTCGCCGAAAATCAGTTTCATTTCGTATACGCCGCCAATCACCTCGCGGTTATACGCAACTTTCAAACAGTAATCTTTCACGCTTATCTCGCTTTGCCCGCCCGTTTGAGCGCGCCGTAAATATCTTCGCGCATTTCAATAACGGCATTTTCCGCCGCCTGCGCAAAGTTCATTCCGCTGAATTTATCCTTTTTGTATGCGCAGATTATGCCGCGCGAATTGTTTACTATTCCGCCCCTGCCATGACTGTCGAAACACACCGTTAATCCGTCGGCACTGCCGCCCTGCGCTCCGTAACCGGGAATCAGGAAAAACAGGTTTTCAAATTCTTTTCTTACCGCTTCCGCCTGCGTCGGATGTGTCGCGCCTATAACCGCACCCACGTCGGAATATCCGTATTTGCCGACACTGCTTTTGCCGCACTCGGCGACAAGCGCGCCCATGTTCTCGTAAAGAGTTTTTCCGTTTTCGCTCTTAACGTCCTGCAACTGTCCGCTCGACGGATTAGATGTTTTGACAAGCACGAAAATACCTTTATCGTATTTACGGCAATCGACGATAAACGGGTCGAGTCCGTCTGTACCCAAATATCCGTTCACCGTCAAAAAGTCGGATTCGAACGGCGCAAATTCCCGCTCTCCCACCTTAACGCGTCCTAAGTACGCCGAACTGTAACACGCCGCAGTGGAACCTATATCGTTACGTTTGCAATCTGCGATTGTTACAAGTCCGTTCTTCTTTGCATATGTAAGAGTATCGGAAAACGCACGCATTCCGTCCACGCCGTACATTTCGTAATAAGCAACCTGCACTTTAACCGCGGGAACAAGCGACTTTAAGCGGTCAATCAAAGTAAAATTAAATTCGTTTATCGCTTTTGAGGCGTCCGCAAGGGTTTTACACCCTTTTTTCATGTTGTCGGGCAAATAATCGAAGTTGGTATCGAGGCCCACCGCCGTGGGGTTATTGAGCTTTTCTATTCTTTCTATAAGCTTATCAATCATAATTTTTTATTTCCTTTTCAAGCCCGTCCACTATTACGTTTGTTACCGCGCCTTTCAGTTTCCAACCGTTGAACAGACTGTTTTTTCCTTTCGAAACGAATTTGTTCGCATCAACGGTGTAACTCTTTTCGGGGTCTACAACCGTTATATCGGCGCAATCGCCCTCTTTGATTTCGCCCGAACCTATCTTTAATATTTTTGCGGGATTTCCGCTCATAAGCTTTGTAAGTTTTACAATATCGATAATGTCGGTTTCCACAAGCGTTGTATACGCAAGCGAGAAAGCGGTTTCGAATCCGCTCGTTCCAAACGGAGCAAGGTTAAATTCGAGATTCTTTTCGTCGGCATGATGCGGTGCATGGTCGGTGGCTATCGCGTCTATCGTGCCGTCTTTAAGCCCCTCTATAATCGCATCGACGTCCGATTGAAGCCGCAACGGCGGATTTATTTTCGCGTTTGTGTTGTAATTTAAAATCTCGTCGTCGGTTGCCGTAAAATAATGCGGGCAAGTTTCGCACGTTACCTTTACGCCCCTTGCTTTTGCCTGCCGCACGATTTCCACGCTTCCTTTTGTGCTTACATGAGCAATATGCACGCGGCTTCCCAATGTTTCGGCTAATATTACGTCGCGCGCAATCATACATTCTTCCGCCGCGCGGGTTATGCCCCTCAATCCCGACATTGTTGCGTTGATTCCCTCGTTTACGACTCCGTCGCCCGAGAGAGATTTATCTTCGCTGTGACTTATTAAAAGCAAGTCGCGTCCCGATGCGTATTCAAGCGCGAGGCGCATTATATTGCCGTTTTCAACGGGTTTGCCGTCATCGGAAAATGCCACCGCGCCCATTTCGCTCATAAGCCCCATTTCGGCAATCTCCGCCCCTTTCTGACCTTTGGTTATGCAACCTATCGGATAAACCTTGGCTTTGTCAACTTCGGCGGCTCGCGTTAAAACGTACTTTATAAGCGCGGGATTGTCTATGGGCGGAGTTGTGTTCGGCATACATGCTATCGAAGTAAATCCGCCTTGCAAAGCCGCAGACGCACCGCTTTTTATATCCTCTTTATATTCCTGCCCCGGTTCGCGCAAATGACAGTGCATATCCACAAAACCCGGAAGTACAAGTTTGCCGCTCGCGTCTATAACCGTATCGGCGGCACAGTCTATATCTTTGCCTATCTTTACTATTTTACTGCCCTCGGTGTAAACGTCCGAAACATCAAACGTGTCACCCGTTACTACTCTGCCGTTTTTTATAAGAATATTCATTTTATTTCCCTGCCTTTATTTCGAGCGCGTAAGCAAAAACAGCGCCGCCATTCGCACAGCCACTCCGTTTGTTACCTGACGCAAAATATACGACTGGTCGCAGTCGGCAACAACGCTGCTCATCTCCAAACCGCGGTTTACGGGTCCGGGGTGCATTACTATTGCGTCGCTGTCGGCAAGATTGAGCCTTGCGGGAGTTATTCCGTAATACGCATTGTATTCGGCAATACTCGGAAAAAGTCCCGCTTGCTGACGTTCTAATTGAAGTCTGAGTCCCATAACCACGTTTGCGTCGCGTATAGCTTCGTCGAGGTCGCAGGTTGCCTTAACGTCCATATCCTCGATTCCTACGGGAAGCAGAGTTTTGGGCGCGCACACCGTGACTTCGGCGCCGAGTTTTCTCAGTCCCCAAATATTACTGCGTGCCACGCGCGAATGTTTTACATCTCCCGCAATTACAACCTTTAAGCCGTTAAGAGAATCGAATTTTTCACGCATTGTGTAAATGTCCAACAGTGCCTGCGTGGGGTGTTCGTTCATACCGTCGCCCGCGTTTATAACGCTTGCATTGACGTTTTTGGCGAGAAGATGCGGCGCGCCCGACATGGAATGCCGTATTACTATTACGTCCGACAGCAAAGCGTCGAGATTCTTGCCGGTATCTATAAGGGTTTCGCCCTTTGTAACGCTCGACGTAGACGCCGAAACCGCAAACGTATTCGCCCCCATGATTTTACCCGCTGTATCGAACGAAGTGCGGGTGCGGGTGCTGTTCTCGTAAAAAAGCATGGTAACATTTTTTCCCTGCAAGTGAGGTGTCTTTTTTACGTTCTGGTCGAGTATCTTGCGCATTTGCTCGGCGGTTGTGAGTATTTCTTCTATTTCTTCCGCCGTAAGGTCTTTTAAGCCGAGCAAGTCTTTTCTTTTCAACATGTGCCGCTCCTTTAATCCAAGCTGTAAATATCCACGCAGTTTTTACCGTCGATGTCTTTTACGTTTACCGACACAAGTTCGCTGTGCGACGTAGGCAAAACTTTACCTACGTAATTCGCACCTATCGGCAACTCCCTTCCTCCGCGGTCTATTAAAACCGCAAGCTGTACCGTTTTGGGTCGTCCCATTTCCGAAAGCGCCTCCATGGCGGCGCGTATCGTTCTGCCAGTGAAAAGCACGTCGTCAACGAGCACCACGTTTGTACCCGTGATTGAAAAAGGCAGGTCGGTTCCCTTTATTTGCGGATGCTCGCTTATAAGCGACAAATCGTCGCGGTACAGCGTTATATCGAGGCTACCCGTGGGAACTTCCGCTTTTTCGACGTCGGCTATTATGCTTTTGATTTCGGCGGCAAGCGGAACGCCTCTGCGCTGAATACCAACAAGCACAAGGTTATTCACCCCGCGATTGCGTTCGATTATCTCGTGTCCCATTCTGATTAAGGCACGTCGCATTTCGTCTTCGCTCATTATCGAAGCTTTGAATCTCATAAAACTTCTTCCTCCTGCTTACGTAAAATATTCAGCACGTTTACAAAGTAATCGGGTAGCGGCGCTTCGAACGTGAGCAGTTCGCCGCTTACGGGATGCGTAAACGTAATTTGCTTCGCGTGCAGAAGCTGACCGTTTAAATCGAACTTCTGCTTTGTGTAGCCGTAGGTTTTATCGCCCACTACGGGGTGCCCGAGATGCTTTGCATGAACGCGGATTTGGTGCGTTCTACCCGTCTTTATAATAAATTCCGTAAGGCAATTACTTCTGAAACGCTCGATAACTTTATATAAAGTTACGGCTTGCTTGCCTTGCGGCAGTACCGCCATTTTTTTGCGGTCGCGCGGACTTCTTCCTATAAAAGTAATAACTTCGCCGCTGTCGTCTTTTAAGTTACCCTCTAACAGCGCAATGTAAACTTTTTTCATTTCGCGGCGGCTTAACTGCTCGCTTAGCCGCAAATGCGCTTTATCGTTTTTGGCTACTATTATTACGCCCGAAGTATCTTTATCGAGTCTGTGCACGATTCCGGGACGAACCGAGCCGCCCACTCCCGACAAATCGGAAAATCTGTACATAAGCGCGTTTACGAGCGTTCCGCTGCTGTTCCCCGCTCCCGGGTGAACGCTCATGCCTTGCGGCTTGTTTATAACGGCAACGTCGTTATCCTCGTAAAGAACATCGAGCGGTATTTCCTCCGCCGCCGCGCAATCGTACTGCTCTGCCTCCGCAATCGAAATAACTTCGCCCGCCTTTAAGATTCTTCCGCATTTATCCGTTTTGCCGTTTATGAGAATCGCGCCCGAATCGTTAAGCTGTTTTATGCGCGAGCGCGTTTTACCCGTTACCTGCGACAGGTAAACGTCAAGCCGTTCACCGCCGATTTCCACACTGTAACATTTACTCTCCGTCATTTTCGCTTTCCGATTTTTCCGACTCGGTGACGCAAACACTTTCGTCTGTTGTTTCTTGCGTCGGATTCTCCGAAGCGTCGGCTTTGATTTCGTCTGCGCCGTCCGAATTTTCCGCCGCAATATTTACAGCCGCTTTTTCGGTTTCGCAAGACATATTCGTTTCGACTTCGGATAACGCATCGTTTTCGGAGTCCTCCGCATTCTGCGGCGTTTCCACAACCGTTTCGGTTTGGGTTACGGGTTTCTTTTTGGGGTCCTTGTAAATCGCAATAAAGTATATAAGGAAAATAACAACTCCTACCGTAAGCCCTATATCCGCCACATTAAACACGGGAAAACTCGTACTGCCGAAAACCGTGCAGCCGAAATATTCAAATTCTATAAAGTCGCGCACGTAATGAAGCGCGGCACGGTCGATAAAATTGCCGAGCGCACCCGCCAAAATTAGCGCGATTGACAATCTCATCAAAAGATGCCGCTTGCGGCAACGGTAAAGTATATACGAGAACGCTACCATTGCAATAAGCGTTATAATAAGAAAAATTATGCGGATTGCGCCGTCGCCCAACACATTTTCGAGTCCGAACGCACTGCCGAACGCCGCTTTTGTGTTACGCACATATGTAATGTGCAGAAAATTGGGAATAAGCGTTATGCTCTGCCCTTCGTACATAGTGCCGCCTATAATCGCCTTTGTTACAAGGTCGAGCACCAAAACGCCCGCCAAAACAAGCAGTTCGATTTTGGCATGCTTAATGTATGCCCACGCCGCTTTGCCGAACTTGGCAAGCTTGCTTAAAAATACGTTTTCGTCATTTTGACTCATAAGGTACCGTTATTCCCACTCCTTCGGGTGATAATAAGAATATGTTGCCTGCAATGCGGTGAACGCTTCCGCTGAGTGCATAAATAGCTCCGCTTACAAAATCGAGTATGCGCTGTGCCGCTATCGGCTCTACATTGTCGAGATTCACAACCGCAGGTTCGTGCTGTTTGAGATAATCTATAAGAAACTGAACGTCCTCGGGCGTGCGGGGCTCGTACACCACAACATTCTGAAAATACGGCGTAGACATAAACTTCTGCCCTAAGCTTGCTGTCTGTTTCATTGTAGGCGTTTGCGAATATTCGGGAATAGACCCCGCGCTTTTGCTGTGCGTGTCCTCGAAATATTCGAGATTTCTTTCGTCGCCGTTAAAATTTCGGGCATTCTTCGCCCAGTCTCCGAATCTCATACCGTGCTCCTTTATAGTATTTTGCTTGCGTAGTTCCGCTCGCCGAACAGCACCCGTCCGGGGCGTATCATTGTTGCGCCGCTCTTTACCGCAATTTCAAAGTCGTTGCTCATGCCCATTGAAAGAGTGTCGAAATGCGAATATTTTGTTTGAAGTGTTTCGTAAAGCTTGCGCATTTTTTCGTATGGTTTTGCGTCGGAATTTACGGGTGGAACACTCATAAGTCCTTTTACGCAAATATTTTTCAGTGCCGAGCATTGTGCCGCAAGCTCCTCCGCTTGCCCGTAAAGCACTCCGCTTTTATTTTCCTCCGCGCCTATGTTTACTTCGATAAGCACGTTTGTAACAACTTGTCGTTTTTGAGAAATTCTATTGATTTCTTCGGCTAAATTCAGTCTGTCAACCGACTGAATACACACTGCCTTGCCAACAACATACTTAACCTTGTTGGTTTGCAACGCGCCTATTATGTGCCATTTAAGCGGACTGTCCTCGCGGAACTTTTCGTTAAACTCCTGCACTCGGTTTTCGCCTGCGTCGGTTATTCCGAACTCGGGTAACCGCATTATTATATCGGCGGGAACGCACTTTGTTGCGGCAACTATTTTAATCTCTCTTTTATTTCGTCCGCAACTCGCGCACACATTTTCCAACCGCGCGAAAAATTTTTCCATGTCGGCTTTAAGGTTATCCATACACAACCTCCGTAACGCGAGCGGCAAACATACCGGCAAGATTTATACCGAGTGCTTCGGCATTCTTCATGTAAACCGAGCTGTTCGCCTCTATAAACACATAATTGCCGTTCTCGCATATAAAATCCGCCGAGCCGTAAAATAAATCGCAGTTTGATGCAACCGCTTCGGCTTGCGACTTTAAATCCGAAGTAAGCTCCGTGCGCGTAAGCTTTCCGCCGAGCGCGGCATTACTGCGAAAATCGGTGGTGTTAAGTCTGTTCACTGCGGCTACCGCTTTACCGCCCGCAATGTACACGCGCGTGTCGGAACCGACTGTTTCGCCTCTTACGAACCGCTGAATCAAGTGCGGCGTGTGAATAAGCTTTTTGTGCAGTTCGGTAAGCTCGGCGCGGTTACTTGCCGAATATACCTGTCTGCCCTGACTGCCCACATTCTCTTTTACAACGGCGGGATACCCGATTAAACTTTCGGCTTTAAGAATAAAACTTTCGTCGTCACCGCAATTTACATCGTACACAAGCGGCGAACACAGCGTTTCCGGCAAATAGATTTTGCCGCACAATGCCGAGTATGTTTTTTGTTTATCGTCGCAGATTTCAACCGCACGCGCCGAATTAAACAGTCGCACACCGCTCGCTTCAAGCATTTTGGCAAGTATTACGTCTTTATCCCAAAACACCGCAAAATCGCAATCGGGAGCTTTAAACGGATAGCTTGCGTAAAGATTTTCGGGAATATCGAGCTTTACGCCGCATTTTCCGAACTCGGCACACAGCCGATTATAAACGTAATCCATTCCGCTGTCGGAATAATATTTGTTTTTAATAAACGCGCCGCACTTACTCATAATATCCCTTAAAAAATATTATATCATTAAACCTCGTCAAATGCAAGCTTTTTGTAAAAGGCTTAAACAAAAACGAATAAAAAAGCCACGGAAACGAATCCGCAGCTTTTCTGTTTTGTTATTCGTATTTTTTGCGCTTAACGTAAGAGGTATGAAGCACTTCGTGAGCCTTGTGACTGTTGGGTTTTCCGAAGTATTCTGCATACAAAGTTTTTACAACGGGATTTTCGTGACATTTTCTCAAAGCGGATTTTTTATCCGACTTATAAATTGCCTTTGCGCGAAGCGTCTTGATGTCGGTTGTGTTAAGCACCTTTGCGGGGTGAATCGGTTGACCGCCGCCGTTTACGCAACCGCCGGGACAAGTCATTATTTCCACAAACTGATAATCGGCTTTGCCCGCTTTGATTTGTTCCAAAATCACCTTTGCGTTTTGCAAAGTGTGAGCAACGGCTACTTTAACCTGCTTGCCGTCCAAATCCACAACAGCGGTTTTTATTCCCTTTGTTCCGCGCACCGCTTTAAAGTCGAGCGACGGGGGTTCTTTGCCCGTTACAACCTCGTACACGGTTCTGAGCGCCGCTTCCATAACTCCGCCCGTAGCTCCGAACAACAGTCCCGCAGTGCTTCCCTCGCCTATCGGATTATCGAACGACGAAGGTTTCATGGCGGCAAGGTCGATACCCTGCGATTTAAGCAACTTGGCAAGCTCCCGCGTTGTAAGCACAACGTCTATATCGGGGTATCCGCTTGCCGACTGATTGTCGCGGGTGCGCTCGAACTTTTTAGCCGTGCAAGGCATTACCGCAACAACAACCGTTTTTGCGGGGTCGATGTGCATTTTTTCGGCGTAGTAAGTTTTCATTATAGAGCCGAACATTTGTTGGGGTGACTTGCAAGTCGAAAGATGCCCGATAAGTTCGGGATAATAGTATTCGATATATCGTATCCAACCGGGACTGCAACTCGTAATCATGGGAAGCTTGGCGTTAGGGTCGTTGAGTCTGCCCAAAAACTCGTAACCTTCTTCCATAATCGTCATGTCCGCCGCCATGTCTACGTCGAACACTTTATCGCAACCCAAGGCACGTATAGCCGAAACCATTTTTCCTTCTACGTCGGTTCCTATGGGATAACCGAATTCTTCGCCTATCGCCACGCGCACCGAAGGAGCGGTGCCTATTATAACGTACTTTTCGGGGTCGGCAATCGCTTCCAACACCTCGTGCGTGTTGTCGCGTTCGGTAAGCGCGCCTACGGGGCACACGTTTATACACTGACCGCAAGCCACGCAAGGAACTTCCGCAAGCGAACGCTCGAAAGCACAGCCGATATGCGTGTTGAATCCGCGCCCGTTTGGTCCTATTACGCCTACTCCCTGAATTTTGTTACAAACCGCAACACAGCGGCGGCAAAGAATACATTTGTTGTTGTCGCGTATAAGATACGGGTTGCTGTCGTCGGGCTTATAGTTTTTCATTACTCCCTCGTATTTAAAGGGGTCGCAACCGTACTCCTGACTTAATTTACTTAATTCGCAGTTGCCGTTACGCACGCACGCAAGGCACTTTTTCTCGTGGTTGGATAATATAAGCTCGATAGTTGTTTTGCGCGCCTGTTTAACCTTAGGCGTGTTGGTGTACACTTCCATGCCATCGCGCACGGTCGTCGAGCAAGAAGCGGCAAGATTGCGCATACCTTTTACTTCGACAACGCAAACGCGGCAACTTCCGTCGTTTGTAACGTCTTTAAGATAGCAAAGCGTGGGAATATCGAATCCCGCCGCCCGCGCCGCATCGAGAACTCTCGTTCCCTCGTCTACCGTAACGGGCACGTCGTTTATTTTCAATGTTACTTGCTTTTTCATGAGTCCCTCCTACTTTACAATCGCGCCCTTGCGACAATGGTCGAAACATGCTCCGCACTTAATGCATTTAGCGGCATCGATTACGTGCGTTTGCTTGATTTCACCCGTTATTGCATTTACGGGGCAACCGCGTTTGCAAAGTCCGCAACCTATGCACTTCTCGGCGTCTATTTTGTACGAAACAAGTGCTTTACATACGCCTGCGGGGCATTTCTTGTCGCGCACGTGCGCTATGTATTCGTCGCGGAAATATCTTAACGTACTGAGTACGGGGTTGGGAGCGGTTTGTCCCAAGCCGCACAGCGAGTTCTCTTTGATATAGTAGCAAAGCTGTTCCATTTTGTCGAGGTCTTCGAGCTCTGCCGTACCTTTGGTAACTTTATCGAGCATTTCGTAAAGACGCTTGTTGCCTATGCGGCAAGGCGTACACTTTCCGCAAGACTCGTCTACCGTAAATTCGAGGAAGAACTTTGCTATGTCAACCATGCAGTTGTCTTCGTCCATTACGATAAGTCCGCCGCTACCCATCATCGAGCCTATTGCGATAAGATTATCGTAGTCGATTTTAGTGTCGATAAGCGATGCGGGAATACAGCCGCCGCTCGGCCCTCCCGTTTGAGCCGCCTTGAACTTTTTGCCGTTCGGCACTCCGCCGCCGATTTCTTCTATTATTGTGCGAAGCGTAGTGCCCATCGGGATTTCGACAAGACCCGTATTTATAATCTTGCCGCCGAGCGCGAACACCTTTGTGCCCTTGCTCTTTTCGGTACCCATCGACGCGAACCAATCCGCGCCCTTTAATATTATTTGCGTTATGTTACCGTAAGTTTCTACGTTGTTTATAAGAGTTGGCTGACCGAACAATCCCTTTACCGCGGGGAACGGCGGACGCTGACGAGGCTCGCCGCGCTTACCTTCGGTACTCTGCAAAAGTGCGGTTTCTTCGCCGCATACGAACGCTCCCGCGCCCAAGCGCAACTCTATATCGAAGTTCTTGCCAAGCCCCATGGCGTTATTGCCGAGTATGCCGTATTCGCGCGCTTGCCCTATTGCAACCTCTAAGCGGTGTACTGCAATGGGATACTCCGCGCGAACGTATATGTAGCCTTTTTCGGCGCCTATCGCGTAACCCGCAATCATCATTGCCTCGATTACCGAGTGCGGGTCGCCCTCTAATACCGAGCGGTCCATAAACGCGCCGGGGTCGCCCTCGTCGGCGTTACATACAACATATTTAACGGGCGACTGCGAATTATATGCAAACTCCCACTTTGTGCCGGTAGAGAATCCGCCGCCGCCGCGTCCACGCAGTCCGCTGCGCTTGATTTCGTTTATTACGTCTGTCTGCGACATGGTTGTAAGCACTTTTTCGTATGCTTTATAGCCGTCGCGGGCAAGATATTCGTCTATGTTTTCGGGGTCGATAAGTCCGCAGTTGCGAAGAACAACGCGCTTCTGACTTTTATAGAACGACGTTTCGTTAATCGCTTTGTGCACTCCGTCGGCGTCTTTTTCGCTATGAAGCAAACGCTCTACGGGAACTCCGCCCTTTATGTGACTTTCCACAATCTCGCGCGCGTCCTCGGGCTTAACGTGCTGATAGAACGAGCCGTCGGGATACACAACCACAATGGGACCTTTTGCGCAAAGTCCGAAACAACCCGTCATAATAAGCTTGACTTCGTTTTCGAGTCCGTTTTCGTGTAAAGCAATTTTAAGTTCTTCGGCAATCTTTTTGCTGTTGCCCGAAGTACAACCCGTGCCGCCGCAAACCAAAATATGATATTTGACAGTCGCATCGTCCGGCTCATATACACCGGATATTGCGCGATTGCACAAACATGTTTTCATGCGGTCGCGGATTTGCTGTAACTCTTGTAAAGTTTTCATAATACCTTCCCATTCCTTCGCATCAATCGTTATACTTTGCCAAAATTTTGTCTACGTCGTCAACCGTGACTTTACCGTACACTTCTTCGTTTACAGTGAGCACCGGCGCAAGTCCGCAACAACCTATGCAACGCGTTGCGTCCAAAGTAAATTTGCGGTCGGGCGTCGTTTGCCCGGGCTCTATGCCGAGCTTGTCCTTAAACTTATTAAGAACGTCGCCGCTACCCTTTACGTAGCATGCCGTGCCCAAACATATGCCTATCGTGTACTTGCCTTTTGGATTCAAGTTGAACTGCGAATAAAAAGTCGCTATGCCGTAAATCTCTTCAAGCGGCACATCGAATTTTTCGGCTATACGCTCTTGCACCTCTATGGGCAAATAACCGTAAATTTCCTGCGCCTTTTGCAACGATTTCATAAGCGGACCCGGGACGTTTTCGAGTTCATGCAAAACCTGTTCAAACGCTTTGTCCTGTTCGGGGGTTCCCACCGAATTGTTACTCATACCCTATTCTCCTGTTAAAATTTGCTTTTACTTTTATCGGATTGCCCTTACATAAAAAAGGGCGTGTGACGACGCCTTACCTCATCACATTTAATAAAACAACGTATTGTTTTATATGTGCCGAATAAGCTTTTATTTGCTTTATATGCACATTAGTAACAGAATAACATAAATATCGCTATTTTTCAAGTACTTTTCTACAAATTTTTCGATTTATTCGCAAACTCGTTTGTAAGTCGGCAAATTATTTCGGCGGTTTCGCACAATGCGTATTTTATCCGTTGCGATACGTTCTCGCTCGCACTTGAAAGATTATCGAGAATTTGCGACATTGCCGAATACAGCGACTTCAAATACACACCCGTATCGTTACTTAAAAGCGCGTCGCATTGCTCGGCATAGCCCGCGCACGTCACGCTCATTTTAAGAGCGGCGTACTTTGCCGCCGACTCGGTAATTTCGCCGGTGTCGCACTTAACCGAAATGCCGTACAGCTCGTCGAACAGCTCATACGGACGCACGAGAAGTTTTTTGACTGCGCTTGCGTTTTCTTTTGGCTTGTTAATTTTTATTGCCGGACTTTTAAGCGCGTACACAGTGGCGCTCTCGCCACCAGAGATAAGTCTGTTTGTTACGCTGTCGGCGTCGGTAATGTTATTGTAGCACGACGCCATAACCAAGTATTCTTCGGTGCCGTAAAGATACCCCGCACCGCCGGACTTAATTACTTCGTCGGCGCGTGACGAAGCCGCGTCGAGCGCGGTATATCTGCCCATGCAAACAAAACCGAACTCATGCGAATCGGTTATGAGTTTGCCCGCCGTGCGCGAAAACCAAACCGCGCCTGCTATAATAAGTGCGCACACCGCTATAATAAATGCGATTATTCTGCCCTTATAAACATAGCGCACTGTCCGTTTTTTACTTATAACATACGGCTCGCTCTGTTGCATAATCGTTTCCTTTATGTTATACTTAGTTATGTTGTTACAATAAAAATATTCCGTGCGGAGTTAAAATATGCAATATCATATACAGACAGACCCCATTTGGGAAGCATTTAAAAGCGACTGCGATTGCCCGCTTTGCGCAATCTACGAAAAAACCGAATCGCGGCTTGTAGAACAATATCTGAACGAGGCGGTCATGGAACCCGACTACCGCGTAGAAGTGAATAAGTACGGCTTTTGCGCAAAGCACCTTAGTAAGCTGTTTGCAGGCAAGAATAAACTCGGGCTTTCGCTTCAACTTGCAACACGCATTGCAACCGTGCGCGGCAACATTACACCCGTTAAAACGCACAAACAAGCGGTTAAGCAAGCGGAAAAACTGAATAAAACAATGGATACATGCGTTATTTGCCGAACCGCCGACGAAAACATGACGCGCTACGCCTACACCGTTGCGCAAATGTTTGCATGCGAGCCCGAATTCAGACAGGTATTTCAAAAAAGCAACGGTTTTTGCATGCCGCACTACACCTTGCTTTTAGCCGAAAGCAACAAAGCGGGAAAATTAACGGAGATTTACCTGCACGAGCTTGTGTATCTGCAAAACAAATCACTCGACAGAACCGTACACGACCTCGACCGATTTGCGCAAATGTTCGACTATCGCAACGCAGGCAGTGCGGTACGCCCCGACCCCGATACCATACCCGACACTATCCGAAAGTTAAAAGGACGGATAATATAAATAATTATTAACCGACACATCAAAAAATCCACCGACTCGGTCGGTGGATTTTTTATAAAAACGCAGTTATAAATCGTATTAAGCGGCAAGTTCGGGCGATGATTCGCCGCTTCCGGCGTTATCGGCAGACAACCGCTCGCTTTCTGCGACATAATAGTCGTAGGCGTCTTTAAAAATGTTATCGAACAGCGTTTTTTCGGAAGCTTCGAGCGCTTCATAATCCTCTTTCAATTTTTCCGCCTCGGCAATGAATTTGGAAAGATAGCTTACTCCCTGATTGTCGCTTCCGTCGGGCGAACGCTGATACATAGTATAATACAACTCGGCAACCAAAAGTTGTTCGGCAACAGGCATAGAACTCTTGGAAAGACTCTTAGAACAAGCTACCAATATGCCGTTGTAATAGAGATTGTTACCTGCTTCAAGTGCCGAAAACAGACTCTTTTGTATCGGTTCGAGATTACGATATGCCGTCATTGCTTCAATGAGCAAGCTATTATCTACGATTACCTCGGGCATGTTTTTGAAATTACTATATACAAACCACCACATAACGGGGTCGGCCTTGCGCAAAATATCGCTCATGGCGGCGTCATACAGATAAATCAAACGTAACCCCGACGAGCCGACGGTGATATTCATATTGCGCTGATAGGAAGCATATATCGTGCGCACCGCCCACAATCCGTAATCGAGCGTCCATTCTACCGTTGCGGCATTTTCGTACCCGAGCATATTTATTGTGTAAAGCTCGTAATAATATGCGTTTATTATCGCTTCATTATTGCTGTTTAGTATAAGTTTCGAAAGGGATGCTGCCGTTTCGTAAGCCGAGAAAAATGCGGCATAATAAGTATAATTATGCGGAGCGGCTTGATTGATTATTCTGTATGCAAACTGCGCTCTCGCAATGGCATTGGCAAGAGCATCGAAAGTTTCCTGCCATTCGCCCAAAGAAGTAGGTTGGGTTTTCGTACTGCACTCGTAGCGGTTTTTCAGCAACTCGTAAGCCGACTTAACGTAGCTGTTATACTTTGTAAGGTCACCACCCGTAAGAGCGTTTATTTTACTTTCGAGCGAGTTCATAGCCGTCGCCATAACCGTTTTGCCGTCACTATCCATGTTCATGCGAGCAAACTGTTCGGTTGCAAGCATTATGTCGGAAAATACGTCGAACGCATCATTATCACCGATAACGGAATAGTAGCAGTTTGCAACGAGGTACACAAACTGAGTGTAAGCGTTACCACCCGAAAAATTCAAAGCATACTTGGGTGTTCCGTAGTCGGAATAGTAGGTGTTAATCACTCCGAGAAATTCCATTTGCCGTGTCGGCGCGAGATTTGTAAAAGATTCCCACAGGTTGATTATTTTTTGTGCGTTTTCTTGTACGCTCCAATACCGCGAAGAATTGTTTTCGGAGTATGCAAGGTAGTCTTCTATTACGGTCAGATACTCGGTAAGAAAATCATAAACTTCGCTTACGAACAAAGCGTTTCCGCAGATTTTAAAATAGCCGTACGCGCTCATCGTCCAACTGTTAAGCAATGCAACCAAAGTATTACCGTTGTAATCGAGATTGTCAAACAGCCATTTTTGTATATTATCGTTGGGTAGAGCGCGCAACTCGTTTGCAAGATTAACCGCGCGATTGTAATAAATCAAAAACGAAGTGGCGTCGTATTCCATGCGATGAGACATAAGCACACTTTCAACGCCCGCATTTACTATGTTGGTATAAAGCTCGCCAACCTTACCCGGAAGATAAACCCCTTTAATCTCGTTCATCGTGTCGGCGTCGTCTTTATTGTAGCAATAGTTAAGCAGCATATCGAAGAAACCGCTCACGCCGTTCCATTTTTCCGCCACGATTTCGTAAATTACGGCATCGGACGCCGCGACGTGTTTGTAAACTATCATATAGTCGATTACGCCCTTAATATCGTCATCCTTCCAACCGTTCTCCACATATGTAGCCATTTTGTCGTGTAACTTTAACATGTAGTCAAACGCGGCTATTACACTGTCAAACCCATCCGAATATACTCCGCCGAGATAACTCGCTACGGTTGTATTGCCGAGCTTAACGGAGGAAAAGTTTTTTGCAATTTCGGGAAGTATTTTGCCGAGAGATATTATAGGCTCGTCGGCGGCGCTAAGCTTATTATAAGCGATTCTTGTAGCTTCCGGCGTTTTGGCAACCAAGTTGATATTTCCGCTACTTGTAAACGTAAATACGTCGGAATATTCGGCAGCTGCGTCGTTCCATGCTTGCAAGCCGTAAACCGCCGCCGCACGCACTACCGCGTCTATTTCGTCGGAAGTGATAAATTCTTTGTCGCTTGCCGAAAGCGCAACGTACTTTTCCGCGATATTAAACGCCAATTTGCCTTGCTCATCGCCTATTGCGGGAAAATTGCCCGACCAATCCAAATTTGTATACTGCGTCGCCTTATTTTTGATATAGCTTACGTCGCTGTATTTGATATTTATATCGAACTTACACTCTTTGTCTGCGTAATTTACGGTAACGGTCTGAGTGAGCGGCTTAGTCATATTGTTTTCGGTCGCTGCCGAAAGATTGAATCCCGTAAAACTGCTTGCGGGCAAATCGGACAAATTGATATTGCTCGAATACGTTCCGTCGGGAGAACGAAGCGTAATAAAACCGCCGTCAAGAATCAGCCCTTTTACTTCATGGCTGTAATATGCTTTTTTTGAAGGGGCGGTTATACCGAGCGACCCGATTTCATGCACTTTTACGTTAAAACTGCCTGTCTTGCCGAGATACTCCGCAGTAAGCGTAACGGTACCCGCCTTCGACGAATCGAAGCCCGTAACCGAAACCTCGGAGTCGCTCATAGATACCATAAACAACGTGCCGTCATCGCGAGCAACCCTGAGTCTGCCGCGATTGTAATTAAATTCTTCGCCTACAAAATAATCGGCTTGATAACTCTCGGCTGCCAACTGTGCAATTACGCTTACGGTAAACTCGGTTGTTTTTCTCTTGTAAGTAACGGTAACGGTCTGTTCGCCCGACTTGTTTTTGTCGTAACCCGAAACACTTACTCCGGATGCAGTCAAACCGATTTTCTCGGTTTTACCGCCTGTTACTACCGTCAGACTGCCTCCGCTTAAATCAAGTTCCTGACCTTGAACGTAAATCAGTTTAGGCATATCGGCGTCTTCTATCGAAATCGAATCAACCGACGAACACGCCGTCATGCAAACTGCCGCAGTCAAGAACGTCAAAATAATTAAAACAACTCTGATAACTTTTTTCATAATTCCGTTCCCTATAAATTACTTTATTTTCATACCGTTTTTTACGGTAATGTTACATTAAGATTTCGATTCCCAAACCGCATACAATACGGTTCCGTCGTAAGCCAAATACAATTCTTCCGCACCGTACAAAACGACGCCGGAGTCGGCATCGGCAGCCCAACCCGAAAACTCGTATCCTGCGCGAAGCGGCTTATAAATCCCGTTAATTGCGTTGTAATTCGATATTGCGGATTTTTCCACCGAAACAACATATGTTTTGGTTTCGTCAAAGGTGCAATTCCATACCACGGGACGATACGTGGAATTCCATAAATCATCCCAACTCTCGGGAGCACTCCCCGCTTCGGAGTAAAAAGTTATATTTCTGTTGCCGTAGAAAGCATGCGCTCCTATTGAAATTATGTTGTCGTTAAGAATTATTCCGCTCAGACTTAAACAAGTTCTGAACGCACTTTCGCCTATGCTTTCAAGCGACTGCGGAAACACAATATTCGAAAGTTTCGCACAACCGTAAAACGCGTAGTCGCCTATGCTTTTAAGCGAACCGCTTAAATCAATCGACTGCAAAGAGGTGCACTTGTAAAACGCGTACTCGCCGATTTCGGTTACGCTGTCGGGCAATTCTATGTTCTCGAACGCCAAACACATGTAAAATGCGTAATCGCCTATACGTTTAAGTCCGGTACCGAAATTTATATCCGAAAGCTTGTCGCATCTGAAAAACGCGTTGTCGCATATCTCGGTTACCGTATCGGGCATCGATACTGCTTTCAAATTTTCGCAACTGTTAAATACATTCGATTTTATAGTAGTCAGATTGTCGGGAAGTGTTACTACTTGAAGCTGTGCGCACATCCAAAACGCATACGCATCTATTTCGGTAACGCTGTCGGGAATATACATCGATCCCAACATCGTACCCGCAAACGCGGCATACCCTATCGATTTAACCGAGGACGGCAAATCGCACACAGAAAGTGCCGAGGCGTAAAAAGTATACGGTCTGATTTCTGTTATTCCGTCGGGAATCGAAACACGAAACACAGGTATCAAAGTCTCCTCGCCGTCGTACTTACCGGCGCAACCGTAAAAAGCTCCTTCTCCTATGCATTTTACCGTAGCGGGCAACTCTACCGACCTAAGCCCTTCACAATAAGAAAACGCATAATCCGCCACGCCCACTATGCCCGACTGCACTGTGACCGACATGGTTGTTGCGGGATTGCACCCCACCACCCATTTATCTACGATAATTAAACCGCCGTCAAACTGTTCTTTCCAATAGGCGGATTCGTAAAATGCGTAAGTTCCTATTTGATTGAGACTTTCGGGCAATTTATTGATATTATTCAGTCCTGAATATGCAAAAGCATATTTTCCTATTCTCTCGATTTTATCGCTTTCCATTATAACGCTGTTCAAACTTTCGCAATATATAAACGCATAATCGCCTATTTGAGTCACGTTTTCGCTTATAACAATCGTTTGAAGATTTTTGCAACTGATAAAAGCACTTGCCCCTATATATTTAAGACTGTCGGGTAAAAGAGAAATCAAATTGTATATTTCGGTGCAATTCCTAAAAGAGTAATCCGCAATGCCTACAATATTAAGGTTTTGTATTTCACTAAAATCGTCATCGGCCACGTCGGCGCTGTTCTTTACGCCTACAATCCAATCGTCTGCCAAAACTATATCGCTCTTGCTGTTATTGAACAGACCCGAGCCGTAAAAAACACTTTGACCTATCGAAGTAACGGCATCTCCCAAAACAACATTTTCAAGCGAGGTACATTCTTGAAACGCATATGATCCTATTCTTTCGATTTTGTTGTTTAAAGTTATCGAAGCAAGCGAAGTGCAACCGTAAAACATGTATTCGCCTATCTGCATTTTGCATTCGCCGAAATCCACGTTATCAAGCGAAGTGCAGCCGAGAAACGCCTTTTCGGATACTTCCAAAATTTTGCCTTCGAAAACCACGGTTTTCAATTTTGAGCAGTTTGAAAACGCCTCTGCTCCCATATGCTCGACCGACGACGGAATAGTAACTTCTTCCAACAAGATATTCGTTATAAACGCGCTGTCGCCGATAGTCTTAACCGAAGAACCCAATTTCAATTCGGCAGAGCCTCGGCAGTATGCAAAAGCGTAATCCCCGATTTCGGTCACACTGTCGGGAATTTCTATGCTTTCCAATTCGGAACAGCTTTGAAACGCCATTTCGCCTATGCTTTCCAATCCGTCGTTAAACGTGACCGAAGTAAGCGTTTTGCAACCGAAAAACGCGCGGCTTTCTATATAACGGATATTTTTGCCGAGTTCTATGCTTGTAATATCAATGTTACCGTTAAACGCGCGATAACCTATTCCCACCACCGGCAGTCCGTTGTATGTGTCGTCTATAACAATATCGTTTTTTGCCCTGCCTACGGCAGCCACTATGTAACCTTTTTTGTCATCGGTAAGTTTGTAACTCAATCCGCTTTCGGCAACTTGATGGTATTTAACCGTAGCCCAATCGGAGTCGGAATAATCGTTTCCGTATGCTTTTACTTTGAAAACGTAATCGCCCTCGGGAAGATACAAGGTTTCAAACGAATAGTAGGTTTTGCGTATTTGATAACTTTCGTCGTTTATTTCCACAATATACCCGCTCGCGTTTTCCACGGCGCTCCAACTGAGCGTTTTGTCGGTAACACTCAGATTCCGAGGAGCGGAGAGTTGCGATTTATTGCACCCGATAAGTATTAAAGCAACCGCAACCGATAAGCAAGCCGATATCAAAAATCGTATTTTTTTCATAAATCCTCCGTTAGACGTCACTCATGCTCGTTACTTTTCTCACGACGCTCTCTTATAATCTCATGCGGCCATTTCCACTTGAACTTGCGCACGGCAATATCCAAAAGCAACAACGCGATAATCAAAATCAGCAGTACGTTTCTGGGATTGACAGACTTATGTAGCGTCATTACAAAACTGTCGAACACTTCCATGGGATTATCCACAAACTCGCCGCGCCCTATATCAGCCAACGAAACCATAAGATTTCGTGCGGCTTCATAATCCACAAAAGCATTATACTCCGCCGAATACGAGAAAGGTCTGAACGCCCTGTATTCGCTTATGACATTGCCCTCGGAGTCTAACTTACTTACCAAAATTTCGTATACGCCGAATTCTTTCGTAGTAACGGCAATACGGCTATATCCGTCATTCACGCCTCTTATCACGGTTTCGGACGGTAAATCGGTATCGTCGCCTACAAAAGGACCCGTGGTGACTACTCGTATCGTTTCGTCGTCTGCCATAGAAGTATAAACGCTTATATCGGTGGTGTAATTGTCGTATGCAAGTCCTACGTCGAGGTCGCTGTACCTGATATTCTGCTCGGGGAACAGAGCGTTTATCACGTTTTTGATAAACTGTTGCCCCGTAGAAACATCTTGCATAAAATCATACGACCAGCTGTCTTGCGTACCTTTCAAATCGCTCATAAAGCTACCGACTTTACCCTTGCCGTATTCCCATTGCGCATAAACCGGTACATATTCGCTATACAAAGGCGAGGAAGCACCGCTTTTGAGTTTGGTTCCGTAAAAACCGCCGAGTTGCGGCCATTCATTTTCAAGAAGATTGCTTACCACCGAAGTATGCTCGCGTATCACCGGAGTAAACGGTTCGGCAACGTATTCGCTTATCGACGGCGTAGCCAAATCCACGCGCACGGCATCGGAAACGCTTGCCAAATCGGATGAGCTTTGCACATGATAAAGCTTGCCTCCGCCCAAATTCACTGCCTCACGCAAATCTCTCTCTTTACCGCCCAATGCACCGGATTTTACAACTATGTTCGAAAATGTTATTCCGTGCTGTTTATTATAATTCTCTATAACGGGACCGAAATCGCTTATGCTGTCGCTCGGTTCGCCGTCGCTGATAAGCATAATATGCCGTTTTTCCACCGATGTGCACGCCGCAAGCGCACGTCCTGCGTATTCTATGGCGTTTTTATAGGTAGTGCCGCCGTTTAACTCTATGCCGTTTATGGTGTTTATAAGTTTGTTTTGCTGAGTTGCGGGTACAAGCGACTGCTCTACCGCATAAGTATCGTCAAGCGACATAATGCCGCACCAATCGCGGTCGTGCAAGCCGTACAGAGCCGTAATGGCGCCGTCCTTAGCCGCATCCAATCTTGATTTTCCGTTGTAAGTATCGGTTGACGACATACTGCCCGAATGGTCTATAATTATCATAAGTCCGAGCGGAGGCGTATAATCGATAGCCTGCACGGGTAGCATTTCCTGATACAAAGTATTCACCAAATCTTTTCTGTTGTAAGCGTTGGCAACCTTTTCACCCGTATTTTCATCTATCTTGTCGCCGCCTACCGTAAACAGTCCGCCGCCCAAATCGTAAACGTAGCTGTTCAAGATTTCGACAAAACCTTCCGGCATATCGGCATTCGATATATTTACCATAATTACTTCGTCGTAAACTCTAAGCTCGGACAACGACGACGGCATATCCGAAACGTCGTTTACGTCGACAGGAGTTACTACGTAACCTTCTTCATCCAAAAGAGTTTTGAGTTTCGCAGACTCGGACATGTCGCGCGTTATCATGAGAATGTTTTCGAATTTCTCGATATAATGATAAGAGCAGTATATGTTGTTCTGTTCGAGCGTATCGTCGTCGCACGAGATTGAAAACCGCAAACTGTGTAAGCCGCGTTCCTTGAAAGTATGCGCAATCACGACAGACGTTTCGCCCTCGTAAAAGTCCACGCTCATGCCAAGCTCGTTGTTCGCGCCCAAAGCTACGTTTTCGCCGTTGTCCGTCATGATTAAATCGGCTGTTCCCGCAAAAGAGCTTTTAACGGTAAGCTTCATTTTAAATTCGGTATTAAGCGATATGTCATTCGGCATTTCAACGTCTGTGATTTGTATTTCGTCGCCGTCGAAACTGCTTCCGAAATATACCGAATCTACTATTATTCCGTCTGCCGCCACCGACTTTATTGTGTTTTCGGCATTTCCGTCGGTTTGCAAGCCGTCGGAAATAATGACTATTTTAGCCGTGCTATCGGGCGAAAACAAACCGCGCGCATAATTAAGCGCAGCCGATATATCGGTTGCGGTAGTGTCGGGCAACACGGACTTTTTATATTGATTGAAAGAGTTTTCGGTTTGATTGGTAAGCTTTACGGCGTAAACTTGGTCATAACCGAAAAGCACCACGCCCACTTTGTTGGCGTCGTTGCTTTCTTTTAATACGGTTTCCACAAATTCGTCTGCCGCATCTTTGTTTTCTTCATTGCTGAACGAAGCATCGACCAAAAGTATAAGTTCGTTTTTATCGTTTACCACATCGTATTCGAATGTCATACCCGACAATGCTATAACGGCTAAAAACATTACGATTACATGCAACACCAACGACGTAATGCGATTGCGATTGCGCCGATATTTTTTGGGCGAGCGGAAATACGGGAAAAACGATAGTCCCATTGCCGCAATAAGAATCAATAATGTCAAGGGGTATACAAAACCCAACGCAAAATTACTCATTTACCGCACCCCATCAAGAACCCGAGCGAGAGTGCAGCCACCACTCCGCAAACAACAAGACAATTACTGCGCCGAGAATCCAATAAATAATGTCGTAATGATACAACGTATCCGTATAACTGTTTATATACGGACTTCTGAGCGATACGACTTCTTTTGTGATATAGCTCTCATCGGACGGAATTTTTACGAAAATCGTATCCGTTACGATTTCGCCGTTTATAAGCTGTTGCGTAAGATTATATATCCCTCCGATTTCAAAAGAAACGGTATCGGGAAAACTATTGATAGTTACCGGTTCCATATTCATGCTGTCGCTGCTTATGGTAACGCTACTGCCGCGGGCGTTTATGACAACGTCTTGATTTACATCGAACACATAGCCGTCGGTAGTTGACGGTAAATAATATTTGAAGATGCCGTACATAAGAGATGCAAACGAGAACGACAATCCCATGTCGGATTCGTTAATATTGAAAGTCATTATAAGCACCTTCGATTCGGGTTCGTTTTTGCACAAAATAACGGGGTCGCCCTCGCAAAACAAAATCGGGGTGTATTCTTTGTCGTCGTACTCGCCTACTCGCGTGTATCTGCTTACAATGATAGGACTCATCATATACTGCGTTATAGTATGCTCTTTATCCGTATAGAACGAATACGTTTCACCGCTCGGTGCGCTTACGGTATTTGCAAGAGTTATTCCCAACTCCGACGGATACGGCGACGTAATATCGGAAAGAAGCACCACTCCGTCCTGAGGCATTTTGGTAGGCATTTCGTGTTCGAAAATATAAAAGTCGAATCCGCTTAGTTCGTAATCTTTGGACAAAGGAACGTCGGTAATCTGTATATCCAAAGTATCGCGGAAAGCATCGCTTACGGTCATAAGCATTGTGCTGAAAAACGGATTGGGACGCGAACTGTAATACTGTACCTTTATGGTTTTTCTTATACCGCCGTCAAGGTGGAAACTGTTATCGTACAAAAACGAATCGTTTATTTCAACCGAAATATCCGCGTTTTCGAACGAATATACCGCTATCGAATTTTGCGACTCGTTTGCGGGATTAAACCGCACCTTAAAAGTCTTGTCGCCCGACAGTTGCACCGTTGTGCTATATCTTGCGGTAAGACCGTCGCTGTTTATTCCCTTCAACTCGAATATAACAGTTGCTTCCACATCTCTGCCGTAGCAAGCAATGTCTACGTCGAAATAGTAATATCCTTCGTCGAGCGTAGCGGTGCAATCGAGTATCGCAACATTCCATTCGTTTTCGTCGGATACGTTTATCACATTCACGTTTCCTACGTCGAGATACCTTGTGCCTGTATAAAATACAACTTCTATATCGGAATTTTCGATAGTCACCGCTTCGGCAAGTTCCATAGCTCCGTCGATGTCGCCCGCACCGTAAGTACAGTAAAAGCTGTCGGCGGCAATCAACGAATCGAATTTATCGTTTAAATTCAAATCCTTAGTATTCTCGTAATTGGCGCGGTAAACAAGATAAGAAGCCGTTTTTCCCGCCAAAATCACAGTAATAGTATCGCCGTTTTTTAAGGCTTTATCGGAATATTCCTTTGCCGCAAAAACCGCGCGCTCGAAGCGTGTTTCGTTGCCGTCGTTGGCAAGCATACTAGCCGAAGCGTCGATAATCACAACTTTTTCGCCTGTATATGAGTTTATTTCTTCCGCTAAAACGGGCTGAGCAAGAGTAAAGGCGCACGATGCTATAATGAGAATTTGACAAAACAAAATAAGTAAGTCGCGTATCTTGCTGATAGGATTCTTACGTCTTTTGTATTTAAGGCTCAATTTCCATATAAAGGTACTTGAAACCGCTTTTTGTTGATAATTGGGTTTGAGCAGGTAAATCAGCAGTAGAACCGCCAATCCAATCAAGCCCAAAAGCCCTAGGGGAGTTAAAAAGTTCATTCCATTATACCCACTTTGAGTAATTCGGCAAACAGCATACGCTCTATCGGTTTATCGGTGGAAACGGAAACGAACTCCGCCTCGCGCGAGTTACAGTAACGCCTAAGCTCGGCTTTAAAGTCGGTAAGTGCTTGGTCGTAAGCCTGTTGCAAACCGCGTGTAATACGCAATTTCATGTTTTTATCATCCATCAAATCAATCGATTCGGAATCGATAAGATTGACTCTGCCGTCGTATATCGGCTCTATTTCCTCGGGTGTAAGCACCTGTATGAGCAATACTTGTCTTTTTTTGTAGCATAAATAATCTATCGCTTTTTTCCAATCGCTGTCGGTAAAAAAATCGGATATTATAACAGTAAGTCCGTCGTTAGAGCCTACGTTATTGCACCCTACTATTGCCGAATACAAATCGGATTCACCGAAAAATTCCGCATTCTCCAAATTGCGCACCGACTTGAAAAACGTGTTTTTGCCTACAATCATTCCGAACGGGTCTTCGGCAGTGCCGCCGTTTATCAGTTTGTACGAAAGTTTATCGGTGTTGTGTACAGCCAAATATCCCAAAGCGGACGCAATACCTATTGCATAAGCCGCCTTGGCGGGATTCGGTTTTGCCATAGAAGCCGAACAGTCCAAAAAAATCTGTACGTGCATCTGACGTTCGTCGGTAAACTGCTTTATGAAAAACTTTTCGAATCTGCTGTAAAGATTCCAGTCGATACGCCTTATGTCGTCGCCGAGCATATACTCGCGGTAATCGGCGAACTCAACCGTTTGACCGTAAGTCTTAACCAAATGTTTTCCGCCGAAAAAGCCCGCCAAATCCGCACGCAAATTAAGTGCAAGTGTTTCCAACCGACTGAAAAAATCGTCGTTTATGTAAGAAACTTTCATTATTTTCTCCCGAATTTCTTACGTTTGGCTTTTTTGCCATCCTCTCCTTCGGCAGAATCGTTTGCGGTATCGTCAGTCGACACGGTGCTATCAACGTCGGCTTTTTCTTCCTCTTTAACCGATAACGACGAAGCGGCGACAGGTGCTTTAAGGTCGTACTTTTTGCACAACTCGGCTATAATCATAGTAATAACGTCGTCGGGAGCAATGCGGTCGGCAATCGCTTCGAAATTCATTTTCATGCGGTGACGGAGAATCGAATACGCCAACTCGTTTATATCGCTGTACGCCACATTGAATCTACCGTTGAGCAAAGCTTTTACCTTAGCCGCCGAAATAAGCGCTTGTCCGGCACGAGGGCTTGCTCCGAGTCTTATATACTTTTTGGCGGCGTCGCTTGCACAGTCGCTGTCGGGGTGAGTGGAAGAACACAAAGTCATGGCATAACGCATAACGTCTTTTGCCACGGGGATTTGATTTGCGGTAGCGCGCATTTTGAGGAGTTGTTCGCCGCTGCATGCCGCGTCCGCAACTTCCGCCATTGTCTTTTGCGTCATATCTACAATTTCCATAAGTTCGTCGAGCGACGGATTATGTACAATAAGCTTAAACATAAAGCGGTCCATTTGCGCTTCGGGAAGCGGATAAGTACCGTCTTGCTCGATGGGGTTTTGCGTGGCGAGTACAAAGAAAGGCTCGTTGAGCTTACGCGACACGCCCATAACGGTAACGGTATGTTCTTGCATGGCTTCGAGCAATGCCGACTGAGTTTTCGGTGTTGCACGGTTGATTTCGTCGGCAAGAATAATATTGCTGAAAATAGGACCGGGTTGGAATTGAAAGCTCGAATTTCCTTTTTCGTCTTTAACGACTATATTAGTACCCGTAACGTCCGCCGGCATAAGGTCGGGCGTAAACTGAATACGCGAAAACGGCAAATTGAATACGCGACCGAGCGAACGCACCAAACGGGTTTTACCTACGCCGGGTACGCCTTCGAGCAATACGTTGCCGCCTGCTATCATAGCGATAATAGTACCTTCAACGACTTCTTTCTGACCGATTACGTCGCGTTGTACCTGAGTAAAGATATTTTTGCATTGCTCGCTGAATTGCGCGATATCCTTTTCTGCTACCATAGAATTTCATACCTCTTATGATTAAAATATTTATTTTAAGTTATTTGCCCTACCGCACAAATACGTACAAGTTGGACAAAAGCATGTCGGTGCCGTGCAAAAAGCACGGCACCACCATTCTCATTTATTTGAGAGCCGAAATATAAGTTTCCGCAATCTTGCGAAGTTCGGGAGGAAGCTCCTGACCATCCGCAAGCATCTGCATAATCGAATCGTAATACTGCTCGAAAATTTCGCGATAATCCGTAACGCCGTCGATAACTTCGCCGTTATTCGAAGTAATCGAACCGCCTGCACCGTCGCCATCTCCACCGGGAGGAGGTACTTCGGACGGTTTATCGTTGCCGTTCGAATCGGACTTATTCGGATTGGGGGGAGCATTGCTGTCTTCGCCGGGGTTGCCGCCCTCGTCGCCGCCACTGCCGCCACTGCTGCCTTTTGGCAAGTCTACGGGAATATCGATGGCACCGTAAATTGCAGATGCGTTTACGTCGCCCGTAACATTCTTGTCGCTTCTCGACGGGTTGGGATTTCCGTTCTCGTCAAGCCATTCGTCGCTCCAACCCTTAAAATAATACTCGCACACAAGCTCGAAGTCTTCCAAGGCTTCTACACCGTACATGTCTATGTAACGGTTATAGAGGTCGAACATGTTAAAAGCCTCGGCAACCACTTGCATGGAAGCACCGCCCATTTCGATAGACTGAATAAAAGAGCTTACGGTTTTTCCCTCTCCGGGATATTCATAGCCTGCCCCGTCATGCAAAAAGCCGTTACTGCCCGACGAATAATTTACCGAAAACGACGGTGTGGGATGAATCGCACTTATTATGTCCTGACGGGTGGAAGGTAAACCGGTAATAACCAACGTAACTATGCTTACCGCCGCCATAGCAACAGCGGCAATCGTCCAACCGAGCGAAAGCCCGAGCGCACGAAGATTCCCCACAAATCCGTTTGCGTTGGGTTTTAATGCTTTTGTTCCGCTTTTGGTAAACGCATCGGTAAGCGTACCCACCGCATCGGCGCGTTGCATGTTTGCGATAACGGAATTATCGCCTTCAAGCTCGCGCATGGTTATAAAACGCTCGTCAAACCCGAGTCTGTCGAGTTTTTCGATAGCTTTTTGTTCGTTGGGACGGAAGCAAATAAAATACAAAGTCACAGTAACAATCGCCGTAACCGCAACAAGACTGCCCAATGCAATCCACAATCCGTTAAAATCGGTAAAAACCGTAACGAATGCAATTACAGTCGCCACAACAAAACCGCATAAAGCTCCGAAAACCAAAGATTTCAATATGCTGTTTCTAACTAATTTGGAATAATGCAGTTTGTATATTTCCTGATACGTCATATTTAATCTCCTTTTTACGAAAGTTTCGACGAGCAGTTAATCGCCCGTTTATGTAAAAAAGCGTCACAAAAGGATAACCCCTTGCAACGCCATTGTTACCTAAACTATTTCTATAAATATACCACATAATATGCTTTCTGTCAAGCATTTGTCGTCTTAAATTTAAAGTGCTTTTTTAAAAAGAAAGCACTTACGAAAAAAATGCTCACGAAAAAAGACCGCTCAATACGGCACAGCCGAGCAGAACGGTCTTTTTGAATTGAAATCAATAAACGGTAAGATTACTCATTCGACTCATTTGCATTAGGCAAAGTATGTCCCCAAACGATTTGCGCTTCTCCTGTTCCGAGCCACGTAAGCGACCAGTTGCACATGGGTGCTATGAAGTCTTCCACATAAATGGTTTGGTCGGCTCCCCATCCGTTGAACGCCGTTGTTCCGATTACCGCCACCGACGACGGAATAACAATCTCCTTTAACGAAGTGCAACCATCGAAAACATAAGTGCCCATGTTGTACAGACCGCATTTGCCGTTTTCGTCGCGCACAAATTCCACCGAATTGAGCGCGTAGCAGTGATAGAACGCATAGTTATCGATTGTTCCGACTTTTGCCGGTATTACCACGCTTTCGAGATTTTCACATTCACTGAACATTCTTACACTTACGGCGATAGTCTCTTCGGGAAGAACGATAGATGTGATTCCGCTGCCGGCGAAAGCATAGCTACCGAAAGTCCTAATGGAATCGGGCAGATTTACGGTTTTAAGGCTACTGCAATAAGCGAACATGTACTGACCGTTTGTCGTGCTATTACCCAAATCGGCAGTTCCATCAGCTACCGTTACGGTAGTAAGATTCGGACAATATGCGAATAAGTAGTGACCGTAAGACGTTATTGTGGACGGAAGCGACACGGTTTCGATACTTGTGCAACCCGAGAAAGCGTTCCAACCTATGGACGTTACGGTATCGGGCACGACAAGGTCTACGACTTTTTGTCCGCCGATAAATAAGTCTGCGCCTAAAAGCAACGGATTTGACGTATTGCTACTTCCGTAAGAGGTTCCGAAAGTAATGCCGCACCAAGACTCCAAATCGCCGTTGTAATATACCTTACTTATATTCTCGCAACCCGCAAACGCAGTGGCACCTACCGATTGAAGCGTTGACGGAAGCGTAACCGTTTCGAATTGCGACCCGTTGTTGAACGCAAGTGCTTCTATTTTGGTTACTCCTTCGGGAATCACTATATCCTTTACTATTTCTCCGCCTATATAAAGCGTAGCTCCGGTGATTAAGGGATTATAGTTTGCCATTGAGAACGATATACCGCCCCAATCCCCGATTGTTCCCTCGTAGTTAATTCTTTCAAGGTTTACGAGAATATTAAACTGAGTGCCGATTCTTGTAAGCGAAGCAGGCAAAGTTATCTCTTGCAAATTCGTAGTTCCGTTGAACACGCTCGAATCGATATTTGGCGTATCGCCCTTTATAACAAGAGTTCTGAGCGACGTACAATTGTTTAAAGATGACTGTCCGAAATCGCTCGTTGTGATTTCCATATATTCCACGTAAGAAAGTTTTGACAACGAGCTATGGCTTATTATTACGTTACCGGTAATATAAAGTTCTTTAAGCGACTCGGGAACAACCGTATTGGCATTAGAGCCGCTGCCGCCGAACACGTATCCGAGTTTTGTGTAATCGTTAGTACTGGTGTTGTAGGTAGGCAACATACCGCCTGTCATGGGCGACGAGTACGACACAATATTCGTGCAACCGCTAAACGCGCCTAATCCTATACTTTTTACGCTGTTTGCGATTACCACTTTTGTTATGCCGGTGCAGTTTTGGAATGCGTAATCGCCTATCGCCGAAACGCCGTCGGTTATTATAATTTCGTTGATTGCGGTTTGATTACGGAACTGATAAGCCGCAACGTCTTTACTTATTGTGGCGATAACCGTGCCGTCGGCGGCGACTTCGATTTCGCAACCGTCAATCGCGGATACGGTAATGTTTTTCTCGTCTATGATTTGAACGTCCGCATTGCAATTCACAAAAATAATCAATCCCGTGGTTGTATTTGCGCCCACATTCAGTCTTTCGATAACCGCGCAATCGATAAACGCAGAGTTGCCGATAAAGGAATCTTCACCCA
The DNA here is from genome assembly GCA_947086925.1 of uncultured Clostridia bacterium. Lineage (GTDB taxonomy): Bacteria > Bacillota > Clostridia > Christensenellales > Pumilibacteraceae > Pumilibacter. The sequence goes on along the minus strand of CAMUAL010000015.1, from coordinate 13,647 downwards.
CGGTAACTTCGATAAGCAGTCCGCAATTTTCAAACGCTTGCGTACTTATGTCCGCACGCGCGCCCATTGTAACATCGGTAAGAGCCGAACAGTTATAGAATGCACGCTGACCGATAACCGCGCTTTCGCCGAGAACGACCGTTTCGAGCATACTGCAACTATTAAACGCCCATGTACCGATATTTATACCCATCAAATCGCTCTTGAACGAAGTAATCTTGCTTGCCACAAACGCCTCTTGCTTGATTTCTTCGACGTTAATTTCAAGGACGCCTATTTCGGCGGCGGGAGCAACCGCGTAAATAACCGTTTTGTCGTTGTTGAATAATATACCGTCTTCGGCATAGAACGAGGAGCTTCCCGATTCTACGCGAATGGTTTCAAGGTTATAGCAATAAAGGAACGGGTTTGCCGACAGAGTAGTTAGCGACGCCGGCAAGGTTATGGTTGTAATATTCGTGCCGCCGAAAGCGTAAGTGCCTATCGACGTAAGCTTACTGCCCGCCTCGAAATCAACCGATTGGAGCGACGAGTTGCGGAAAGCGTAATTGCCTATACTTAATACGGTGTTGGGTATCGTGATGCTTGTGATTTTGGTTCCGTAAAGCATGTAGCTTCCTATGGTTTCGAAGCTTACGCCTTGCTCGAATACGATGCTCTCTAAATCGGTGTTGTTATAGAACACGTAGTTGTTTAATGCAACCGTGCGCGACGGTATAACAACCGAGGTAAGTCCCGCTCCGTAGAACGCCGACAATCCGATAGATAAATTTGCGTTGCCGTTCTCGAATACCAAATCGGTAAGCTTGCTGCAATCGCGGAACGCGCCCTCGCCTATCGTTTCTACGTTTGCGGGAATAGTAATTCTTTTTATACCGCTTTCTCTGAACGCGTAATTCGAGATTGTTTCCAAGCTGTCGGGAAGCGTAACGCTTTCAAGCCCGTAGCAGTATTGGAACGACCTTCCGAGCGCGGTTATGCCTTCGGGCAGCACCACGTTTCTAAGATTTTCGCAACCTCTGAAAATGTAGTTTACCGTGGCGGATGCCGAATTACCGGGATACCAAGAGGTAACAACGCAACCGTCCTCGAAGATAACTTCTTCCAAAGCATAGCAATTATTGAATACGTTGTAACCCATGACTTTTAAGCTTTTGGGTATGGTTATTGTTTTCAATCCCGCGCCGAATACGGCGCCTCCCGATGAACTCGTGCCGCCCAACTGATACAAGTCGGACGGAAGGTTTACGGTGGTAAGCTCGGGATTGCTTGTAAGCAACGAAGCCGCGAGAGTAAAGTTAGTCCTGTTGCCGTCCGCAAAAGTAAGCGTAGTTACGGGCGACCCATTAATGAATCCCGCTTTAATATCAGTAACGCTTTTCGGAACGGTAAACTCGGTAAGTAATGCGCAGTTGGCAAATGCCGTTGCGCTTATGGTTGTGAGCGTTGAATCTTCCGCGAAATTCACGCTACTTAAACGCGAACAACCGTTGAACGCCGAAGTGCCTATCGTAACAAGTTCCGAGGGTATTGTTACGGATTCGAGCGAAGTGCATTGATAGCACATTTGGGTTCCCGTATTCCCCATATCGCTCGGAAGTATAAGCGTGTTAAGCAAAGAGCACTGATAGAACGCGCTATTACCCATTGTGAATTTATTCTCTCTGCCCGATTTGAACTCTGCCTTTGTAAGGGCGGTGCAGTTGGCAAACACGAAAGTACCGAAAGAAGTTACGTTTGCGGGTATGGTAATTTCGGTAAGCGCACTGTAACGGAACGCGCTGTCTTTTATACTCTCTACCAAATTGGGAATGGTAACGGTTTGCAATCTGCTGTAAGCGAATACGAACTTACCTATGCTCGTAACTTTTTCGGGAATGGTAATACTCGTTATTCCGGTGTATTGGAACGAATAATCCGCAAGCGAGGTCAATTTACAACCATTTGCAAAAGTAACGCTACCGAGCTCGGTGCATTGATTGAATAAGTACGTTCCCATGGTTTTGAAACGCTTGGGGAAACATACGGTAGTAAGAGCCTTGTCGTAGGCAAACGCATAGTTGCCCACCGAAAGTTCGTTGGATTCCGTTCCAGGAATTTTTGTTCCGTCTTGCAATACCGTATCGGCGGTATCATCCTCAAATTCCACTTCGGTAAGAGAACTGCACAAATAGAACGCGTAAGCCCCTATCGAATTAACCGTGTTGGGAATTGACACGCTTTCAAGGTACGGATTGTATGCAAACGCATAAGCCGAAATTGCGGTAACGCCGTCGGGTACGACATAAGTCGCCTCTCTTGCACTCATGGGATACGATACAAGCGTTTTCGAAACAACGGTTTCTTTGCCGTCTTTGTCAACGCTGTATGCGGTAATGTAAACAGTCATATCTCCGTTGCCGCCGAGAGTGGTTTCGGTATAAGTATACGGAACGGTAGGAGTTGTACCCGATGCTACTTCGCGCAACTCGATATCGTCGAGTTTGTAGCAACCCGTAAATACACCCGAAAGTCCGCTTATGGTTTCGGGCAGGCTTACGGATTTGAGATGAATACATCCTTTAAATGCAGTCGCGCCCAAAGCAGTTACGCCGTCGGGGATATAAATTCCGCCGATTGCGGAATCTTGGAAAGCAGAATCGCCTATTGTGGTAAGCTTACTGTTTGCGCTTATATTTATTTCCGCAAGATTGTAATTTTGATAAAAAGCCTGTTTCCCTATCGACTTAACGCCGCTCGGCAAATCTATGCTTTTAAGCGATTTGCACTGATAGAATGCGCTGTTACCTATACTTTCAAGTTTGCAACCTTCTGCAAAAGTTACCGTTGCGAGATTGGTACATCCGTAGAATACAAAGTCGTTAATTTTCTTTAAACGTGCGGGGAAATTCACTTCGGTAAGCGAAACGCAGTTATAGAATGCCGCCGTGCCCGAAGCCGTGCTTGTTCCGCCTACGGTAAGACCGTAATCGTTTTTTTCATCCGCCGAAGAATCGGGGTCTTCGAACACAACCTTGTTTATATACGGCAAGCCGTAAAAAGCCTTATTTGCCACGCTTGTGATATAGTAAGGAACGGTTACAACGCCTCTTCTGCCGATAGGAACGTAAATCAATTCGGTTTTTGCCGCATTTACAATCATACCGTTTAACGAACGGTAATTGTTATCGGTTCCTTCCTCTATGTATATGTATTGAAAAGAATTGCAATCTCCGAACGTAGACGCACCTATTAAATCCAATTCGGCGCCTTTATTTCCTAACCCATAATTAAAGCGAGAAGGAAGCGTCACTTCATAAAGCTTTTTGCAATTATAAAATGCGTTGTTGGCAATCGAAAATCTTCCTTCGCCGCCGTTTTTAACCTCTACGCTTACGAGATTCGTACAATTTGCGAAAGCATAGTAATCGATTGCACTGCCGAAATTCGATGTGCTTACGTACGCCGAATCCACCAAAGTATTAGGCAGAGTAACAGACGTTAAAGAAGCCAAATTGTAAAAAGTATAAGCAGGTATACGCTTTAAGCCTTTGGGCAAATCAAGCGTTTTTATTGCCGTATTCTGGAATACGGAGCCGTTTGACGTAGACGCACCTAATTCCAAAGAAACATCCACTTTATCGCGATTTGCAAAGTCTACCGTAATCAAATTCTTGCAACTCGAAAACGCCGAAATTCCGATATACTCTACCGTGGTGGGAATATTTATGCGTTCAAGCGATGAGCAACTCGAAAACGCACTGGCTGCAATGTTGTGTAACATTTCGGGCAAATGTACTTCTTCCAACGAACTGCATGAAGAAAAAGTATAAGAATATGTTGAAAGCGAAACCAAACCTTTGCTGTCGAGCATTTTAAGGTAAGTTGTTCTTCCCTCTTGGAAGTCCACCTTTTTAAGCGACGTGCAGTAGGCAAAGCCGTAGTACCCGATATTTTCAACATTATTGGGAATAGTAAGAGTCTCTGTGGTTTTGTCGCCTATAAGTTTCGAACACCTGAAAAATGCGTATTCCCCTATCGAAGTTACGGTGCTCGGAATAGTCAACGATTCCAAACTGTCGCACTGATAAAACATTCTGTTGCTGATAGCTTTAAGTTTTTCGGGCAGAACGATATTGGTAAGGGCACGGCAACCGGAGAATGCCTCCGATTCTATTGTAAGACTTTTCGCCCAAGTACCTCTAAACTCAACGCTTGTGAGTCCCGTGCAATCCTTGAACGCACCCGGACCTATGTAAGTCACTTCCGAGTGAATTATAATTCCCGTAAGAGTCGTTTTGCCTACAAATACGCCGGAGCCTATCGTATTTACCGAGCCGGGCAATTCGTATGCGCCGCTTTTGCCCGCCGGGTAAAAGTAGATTGTTTTAATGTCATGGTCGAACAAAACGCCGTCTACCGACGAAAGATTCTTATTGTTTTCGTCTACCCAAACATATGAGAGACTCGAACATCCCTCGAATATACCCGTGCTTTTTTCATCGAGGTTGAAAAAGTAAGGAAGCGTAATCGAAGTCAACGACGAGCAGTTCAAGAATATGGTGTTGCCTACCGAAAGCTTGCGGGTTAAGTCGATTTCGTCGGAATGCTCGAAACCGAACGAACTAAGGCTTGTGCAGTATGCAAACGCTTCGTCCTTAATTTCGGTAACGCTGTTGGGTATGGTTATAGAATTTATAGGTGCGCCCGCAAACGCGCGCTTTCCTATGCTTACCACGTTGCAACCGTCTTTGAAAACAATAGTATTCAATGCACTGCATCTTGTAGTAGCGGCAGTACCCGTCTGACCGAACGCCGCCTCGCCTATTTTTAAACCGAGAGGGTTTTTGCCTTCGAAAGTAACGGTTTTCAAGTTATTGCAACCGTAGACGTTGATTGGCGTGGCAGACCCTTCCAACTGAATGATATACCCGCCGAACGCCTGACTTTCGATTTCGGTTATCCAAGCGGGAATCGTAACCGATGTAATTTTTTTGCAACCCGAAAATGCGTGCGAGCCTATAACCGATACGTTGCTCGGCATTGTTACCGCTCCCGAAATTCCGTTGGGGCAAAATATGAGCTTGCTGGGCGAACCCGGTAAATAAATCATACCGTTATCGGTGAGTTTATACTTGCTTGCGGGGTCTAAATCAACCTTAACGAGCGTGTCGAGATTGTAGAATATATCTACGTTGAAATTATTGTCGAACCTTGCCGGCAATACGATTTCTTCTATATTTGTGCTGTATCTGAACGCCGAGCCCGAAATTGTAACGGGTTGGAGTATATTGTTCGACGGAGTGGCAACAAACGAGGAATCTGCGGCAAACGTAACTTTTTTAAGAGCTTTTGTGTTATAGAATGCGTTTGCGGCAACGTAGGTGACGTTTGCGGGTATGATTACTTCTTCAAACGTAGAATAGTAGAATCCTTTATCGGGTATGCTCTCAACTTCAATGGGCAACGTATACACCGTATCCGTTTTTCCGATAGGATAGAACCACAGGTCGGTTACGTTCGTAAGTTCGTTTTCATAGAACAAAACGCCGTCTTCCGTCCAATAAATCGTTTCGTTATATCCCTCGGCTTTATAAATGTTGATTTCTTGCAATGCCGTGCACGATTGGAAAGTCTTATTGTCTATAAATGTTACGGAAGAAGGAATATTTACAACAACAAGTTTTGTGCAACCGCTGAATGCGGTTTCGCTTATAGACGTAACGGGCAAAGCATAATCATCGTCTTTGCCTTGATATTCGGCAGGTATGGTAATAATCTGTGCAGACGTAGCCTGCGAACCCTTTGTTACCGTATACGCATTGCCGGAAGCGGTTTTCTCGAATCCCAACACAATGCGATATCTCGCATAAAGGGTAATATCTTGTAAATGGTCGAACTTATAATCTCCGCTGCTTCCGAATTCGTCTACTATCAACGACGCGTTTGTAGCAGTGCCGTCATACCAACCGGCAAATCCGTACAGTGCATCGGGAATTTCGGTGGGCAACGGCAATTTGAAAGTTTTACCGTAGGTTACGGCAACCTCTTTTACATCACCGTTTCCCTTATCGCCGTAAACGAGCGCAATGTTATAAGTGTTAGGCTCCCAATTAGCGTAAACGGTAATGTTCTTTTTCTCCGCAAAAGTACTGCCGTTGATTATGCGTCCCGCATTTCCCGACGCGCCTTGCGGCTTATTATACCAACCGTCGATATGGTGACCCATTTTGTATGCTTCGATTGCCGCGGGCAATTTGATTATATCGCCGTCAGCATAGTATTGCGAACTAACGTCGCCCTGTGCTCCCATCAAATCGAAAGCGACTTCGTAAGCCGTAACTTTTATGCTCGCCCACTCGGACGGTTTCGAACCGTCGGAGTATCTTATTTCTATTAAGTTTATTCCGCTTTGAGTGAGAGTGATTTCGGTTTTGTTTGTTCCCCGAACGGTGAATGCGTTGCCGCCGTTTACTCGCACCTCATAACTGTCGGCACCTATGATATAATTCCAACTAAGCGTATTACGATTATATGTAAGAGAACTGTTAAGCAAGTGAATCCTTGCGTCGAGTTCATCGCTCCAAAGCGAACTCTCGTTTCCGCTTACAGCCGATACTTTTACCGTGTATCCTTCGCCTACGTCGGTAATATCTACTTGCGTAAGGTCAAACGATTTTTCGCTGACGGAATATTCTTTTCCCGCAACGTAAACCTTAAAGTCAGTTGCCGCGCCGTCATAATTCCAGCTAAGCGTGTTACCTACGATTGTAAGCTCATACGGAGTAGCAACGGTTTTCTTCTCGTATACAAGAGTAGTCGCCAAAGGAGAATTGTAGCCGTCCGCTTTGGGATATACGTTTATTGTGTAATTGCCTGCCGCATATTCTTTAATGCAGTACGAAGTAACATTGCCCACGTCTAATTGCACTCTGTTGTTGCCGTCAACGCCTATGGAAATCACGTAGCTCGTAGCTCCGTCTACCTTGTTCCATGTGAGCGTTTCGGTTGAGCTGTCTACGTTGAGCCCTTCTACCTCGTCCAAAATAAGATTATACTCGAATACGGCGGAAGTAGAAGTTACATATCCTTCGGCTACTGCCGCTATAACGAATTTGATTCCGCCCGGTTGCATCATGCAGTCGGAGAAATTGTAGGTGGTGGAAAGTTCGTTGTAAATAGGTTCGTGATTATGTCCCTTATCGCCGCAATCTATGTAAATTTCGTAGCCCGTTGCATTGTCTACGCCGTTAAACCTGAGATTATTTTCGGCATCGACGTCAAACAGCGACACGCGTGCCAACGCTTTGTTGCGATACACTCTGACCGCCGTATCCGAATAAAATTCCGTACCCGCGGCGGAACGAGCCGTTACCTCTATTGTATAATCACCCTTTGGAAGTGCGGAAAAATCCAAATCGTACGACGTCTTTGTAATTGTTTCTGTTTTGTTGTAATCGGGTCCCGTTACCGTTACGTTGTAACCGTTTACGGTAGTTCCTACCGACTCCCAACCGAATCCGCTATCCGTTACGTTTACTACCGGAGTGGGAAGTTTGCTGTTTATTGTGTTATTCTGCCACAACGCATAAACAGTCATGCTTTCGTAAAACTTGGTTTCTTCTTCTACTTTATACGAAAGTTCGTCGCGGTTGCCCGTCATGCTGACCCACCAACCGTTGAACGTATAATTCTCTCTTTGCGGCTGAACAACGTCAAAAAGCATGCCGCCCAAAGTTTGCTTGCTCGCAATTTCGGGTGCATTGGTATAATTAAGGTCGAAATTTACGGTAAATTCTCTGCTGCCGTCTTCCACCTTAACCCAACGTGCGTATATGGTTGTCGGGGCGGTTATTGCCTCGGTACCGAACAGGAACGGGGTGCCGAAACCTTTGTCTTTATACCAACCGACAAAAGCAAATCCGTCACGCGTGGGGTCGGCGCTCGGTTTGCTTATCGTTTTTCCGTTTAATACCTCTTGCGATTCAACCGCACTGCCGCCGTTGCTTTCGAACTTTACGGTGAAATCTATCTGCCTGTAAAACAATAATTTACGGTTATCTATCGTTATGCTTATGCTGTTAGCCGATAAAGCACCTACTGCGTTTCCGAAGTTGTTACCGAGCTTTAAGGTAAGCGTTTTATCTTCCGACAGACTATATGTGCCTATAACCGTGTCGTCACCCATAATAAGTATGGTTTTAAAATTATCGCTTAAAGTCAATAAGTAGTCGTCCTCGCCCGATACGGCGCAATAATACACGCCTATTTCGGAACCTCCCGTGGTGGGGCCGTCAATGGAATTGTCGGGTTTCTCGCCTTCGCAAGCAATAGCCACACCGCAAACGCCTATTACCATAAGCGCAATCAGCATTACCAAAAACTTTTTTGCCGTCTTTCTCATAGTAAACTCCTTAGTCCTACTTTATAATGCCTGCAAATAAATAAAGGTTTAAAAAACGGCGTCACAAAATTCGTGACCCCGTTGTCAAATACTCGATTATTTATTTCAAAGATTATAACATTATATTTTTATTGTTGTCAAGCAAATAAACATAACGATTTTAGCGGATTTACATAAATTTTCACAACATATATGTTTTATCTTCTTCTGCAACGGTAACGAAACCCGACGGAGATTTGTAGCTTACGGCAGGATTGATGTGCGAAGCTATTGCGGGCGTCTGCAAGGTTTTTGCGATAAACGCCGCTTCCGACAGCGACAGGTGCGGAGCTTTTGTGCCGTCTGCTTTTCCGCAGTCGAGAATCATTAGACTGCTGCCGCTTGCCGCCCGCATAAGCTCGTCGCAAAACACGGTATCGCCGCTGTAAAATAACGAGCGGCTGCCGTTTGTTACTTTAACCGAATAGCTTTCGAGCGGGTGACGCATTTTTTCGAAGTTTAATTTAAACTCCCCTACTTGCATATTCTGCGATACGGGCACAATATCGAACGTGCCGAAATCGGATAAAATTTTATTTTGCACGCAGTCGGTATCGGGCATTATAAGCTTAATGCGCATATCGCACGCTTGCAGATAGTACCCGAGCGGAAACAAGTCGCAAATATGGTCGTAATGCAAGTGACTGAGTATTATTGCGTCAAGCTCGGACAATGCGACGTACTTTTGCAATCTGCCCATAGCTCCGCTTCCGAAATCGAGCATTAAAGACGTGTTTTCGCCGCGAACAAGATACGACGAAGTTCCGCCGCCGTTGCCCGCATAAGGACCGTATTTACCTAATACAGTTACTTTCATACTTTTATCTCCGAACATATTGCCGCCGAATACCGTTTTGGCGGCGTACAAAAAAGTGTTTCACAAATATTGCGATTTGTCAATACCTTTTACAAAAATTTTTGCTAATTTACAATAGGTTTGTTAATAAAACAAGCCTATTTTTGTTTTATGCGGGTTTTTACCCTTGCAAAGTGGGTTTGTTGCAACAAACCCACTTTTTTATTTTTAAGGAGGTACGACTATGACCGAAGCAACTACAACCGCAAAAATCAAACAAACCCGCGTCCCCATATCGGCATTTATAAGCAAAGATACCCGCGACGCATTGTTGCGCATTGCGGCAGATAAAGACCTTGCGTTAAGTGATGTTGTTCGCGCGGCGTGCAACGAATACGCAAAGAAAAACAGCGAAAATTAAGGAGTCAAAAATTATGGTAATCACTTATTACATCGGCGGCGAGCCGCACTACTTATTACCGAACGGCGAAAGCATAACGGCAAAGCAATACGAAGCATTGAAAGCCGCAACCGCGAAAAAGGACGAAGCGGCAGGATACCGCGACCGCAAGGCGGGTTATTACGACAAATGGTATCGTTACAACCGCGACGACAACGGTGCGGCATACGATAAAGGTTGCGTCCGTGCGGTAAATGAAGGCAAATGCCCCGACGATTTTTGCCTTATTGAGTGCGCGGAGGCGGCGGTATGATTGAAAAATCGTTTGACAAGGCGTACCCGATAAAGATTAACGGAATACCGCAAAGCACGTTGACGCGGGCGGCTAACCGCTTACTTGCGGAATATGCCGCCGCGTTCGGCGGTTGGGGCGGCGCACCCGACGAAATAACAGCGATTGCCGAACAAATAAAGCAAGGTATCGACTCGGAAGAGTACGAATACGAAAGCACATACGACGGCGGCGGTATCGGCAACAAAGTGTACGACAACGTCAAATACACGAACGAAGCACGCGCCCGCGCGTTTTGGGACACCGACGAATACAACGACCCCGTCTATCGCGTTACTTGGTACTTCTTTGCGTCCGAAAGTTACACAAAGCACATTGCGGGAAAGACGCTCCGTGCGGGGTCGTACACCGATATTTTGAAAAAGGTTACGGCGGCGAAAGGTAAATACCGTTACTTTTGCACTCACCGCCCGCCTTCGCGCGGCGTTATCCCCGAAGGGTTTATATCCTATGACACATACGGACGCGGCGAGCGTTACATCGGCGAAGTTACATACGACGAACAACCGCTCGCCGCCGCGTTGCGAAATTGGGGACTTGTTATCGACCCCGATTGGGAGAGAATACGCGCGGCATACGCCGATATTGAATAATCACAGGAGGCACAAAATGAACAACCAAACCACCGAACAATTAAAAAGAATTAAAGCGAAGCGGTCGCTCGGCTTGCCGCTTACCGCCCACGAAAAGACGTTACAAACACTTTACGGACAACCCGAATTAACCGCGACGGAAGTCATAACGCCCGCCGACATCAAAGAAGTATGTGTTCCCGCTTGCGAAACGCACGAAGGTTACAAATCAATCAAAATAAAATTGCGTTGGGTTTGCCCTATATGCGGAAAGCCGCGCGGCACAATTAAAAGCGTGCGCTCTTACGACGGGAGTATGTGTTTACAATGCGACGGTTGGGCTAACCCTTGCGGACATATTGATAAATACGATAATGTGCGCAAGGAAGCAAAAGCAAACGGGTTAAACCCGCTTGAAGGGGTGGTGTTATGAAAATTAAACTCACGACTTACGAGCCGCCCGCAAACCTCCCCGCGTGTTGTATATGTGATTTTCATACCGTCGAACACTACGACGAAAGCGGAAAAATGACGGGTAAATCTTATTGCGGAATATCGGTCGAAGGGGCAAACACTTACCCCATAAAAGCGGTTTACATCGACGACGACGCAAAACGGTTTTTATGGCGGCAAGCATACGACAGGCTCGACAACACCGCCCGCAAAGCGGTTTTGTCGGTATTCCCCGATATTTTAGAAAAGGACGCGGCAAAGTTAAAAACGGTAAACGACATTGTAAGAATTGCCCGTTTGAATATACGCAAGCACTTTGGCGAGCCTTGCGCACGTTGCGGCGGCTCGGGCAGTTACGCACGGTCGGTCGCCTTTACGATTGTTGACGACGGTATTTGCCACAAATGCGGCGGGTCGGGCAAACAATTACCGCGATTAACTGATAAAAAGGTTGCGGAAATAGCAAAGTTTTTTACCGAGCGGAGGCAAAGCAAATGAAAAAATGTTGTATATGCGGCAATTTGTTTGAGGGTTACGGAAACAACCCCGCGCCCATTGAAACGCGCGGCGAATGTTGCGACGATTGCAATATAAACGTCGTCGTCCCCCGCCGCTTACTTGACGCGAAAAAAGCAAAGATAAAGGCGGACGCGGACGCGCTCACATCAACCCCGTTACAACGCGCCGAAAGCGCAAAATTAAACGCGCTTGTCGGCAAGGTGGTTGAAATCGAATACACCGACGGCGACATCGAGGTCGGCATTTTACATAAAGATACGCCCGCAATACGCTATCAAAACCCCGACGACGATAATACAAAAATTTGCGGGTATTGGCTTGACCGTATAAACGGCGAATTGCACTTTAAGAAATCGCACGTCAAAAAGATACGCCCGACGGAAGCGGCGCAAACATCGCAGGAAAGCAAGCAATTAAACGAACTTTGCGGCAAGTCGGTATTTATCAAGTTTAATGACGGCTCGGTGGCGGCGGGTTTTTTGCATAAGCAAACAATAATAACCGACAATAATGCGCCGATAATTCGCTATTGCCTTGTAACGCCTATTCGCAACATCGTTTTCTTTAATTCGGACATCAAGTCGATACGGGAGGAGCGTTATGGAAATTAAAAAGTGTAAATTTTGCGGTGCGCCTATCGTATGGCTCAAAACACAAAACGGTCGCGCTATGCCGTGCGACGCGGACGCGGTCAAGTATCAAGAAAATTACAAGGGCAAGGACGTTATCGTTTTATCGGACGGCAAGGTTATAAAAGCAACGGTCGTCAACCCGAACGGCGGCGGGCTTACACCTATTATCGACGGCGAAGGTTACATATCGCATTTTGCAACGTGTACGCACGCGGACGAAGCGCGGCAACCGCGACGCACCGACTCCCCCGCGCCGTCCGCGCCCGAACAAAAGCCCGCCCCGACCTATCCCGACCCCGACGCGGGCGATTATTACGCCGATTTATACGCTATGGCGAAAGCGGCAAGCAAGGAGCGGCGCAAATGGTAACGGGCGGCGGCGCATACATCGCAAACGGCTTGTATAACGCCGATTGCATAACGGCAATGCGCACAATGCCGAACGAGTGCGTCGATATGGTTTTAACCGACCCGCCGTACAACATCAATTTTGTACCGCAACGCACCGCCGAACGCGGCGCAATACTTAACGACAATTTATCGGTGGCGGACTTTGATAAATTGCTCGGCGACTATTTTGCGGAATGTTACCGCTTATTGAAGCCCGACACATTTGCAATATCGTTTATGTCTTGGGCGACAATACCCGCGTTTGAAAAGGCGATACGGGCGGCAGGTTTTCAAATCAAGTCAATGCCGATATGGGTCAAAAATAACTTCGGTATCGGGTATTATACCCGCCCGCAATACGAGCCGATGTACCTTGCAATCAAAGGAAGCCCGCCCCCGCCCGATACGGCAATATCGGACGTATTGAATTACCCGCGCGTCGTCAAGCAAGTACACACTTGCGAAAAGCCCATACCGCTATTGCAACGGCTTATAAGCACGTTTTCGCAAGAAGGCGACGTAATATTCGACGGGTTTGCGGGGGGGGGTACAACCGCTATTGCCGCCCGCAAATTGCGGCGTAAATATATTTGTTTTGAACTCGACAAAAATTACTTCGATATTGCAACATCGTGTATCGAAAACGAATTTGCGCAAGCGTCGTTTTTATACGATTAACGGACGCGGCGAAAGGAGGTAAAAATGAAACCATTAAAACACATTGCAACGCTTTTGATAATTGTTGTCGCCCTATTCTTTACGGCTTGCACCGACAAGGAAATTGAAAGCAAAACTCCGCTTGACGTGCGGTATACGCCGCAACATCAAGAAACCGTAACGGACTATGAGTATAAGTTTAATGTTTGGCAGGGCGATTTTGTGCTTGTGCCGAATATCCACACCGAAACAATACCCGATAAATACGAAGTGCAATACATCGTGATGTACACGAACGGCGACACCGTTACCCGTTGGGAGGAAGTTGACAAAACGGAATACGACGCGGCGGCGGCAATGCTTGCGGGGGGGGTATTAAATGACCCTCGACCGCAACCACGTTTACAATATGAATTGCCTTGACGGTATTCGACAAATGATTGCGCAGGATATG